>DASZJS010000756.1:0-4602 GCA_035947935.1 Gemmata sp.
CAGGCTCGTTCGCCATCTCCAATTTTATAAGCCCGAACCTTGCCATCGGTTGCCGTGCAGACAGTCAGCCCATCGCTCGCGGCCGCACAGCCGACAACGCCGCCGGTGGGAATCTCTTTCCGCCATTTCACCTCGCCGGTCTTGAGATCGAGGACAGTCACATCGCCCTTGGCGGTCTTGATTTCCTTGTAGTAGTACCCGATGGAACTGCCGGGCACGATAGCAACATCCCCGGCCACGGTTGCTCCCCCCCACGGGTTGTACGCCAAGTCGCGTTTCCAGACGGTCTCGCCCGTGGTTGCATTCAGAGCGTAGAGCGCCCGCTCGCCCACTTTTTCCTTGTCGAGGTAAGCAGTCGGCACCAGCAGTTTGTCGCCAGCGAGATTGACAGGCGCATCGACATGCCACTTCACCTCACCCTTCTGCCACACTTTCTTCGGGGTGAACTTGAGCAACTGACTGTCATCGGGCGGGATGGCGAAATCGGGATCCTTTTTCTTGTCTTCCTCGTACTTGGCAACGAGTTGCTTCCACTTATCTTCCTGCATCTTGGCGATAGTCGCGAGGTCGTAATCCTTGCCATCGAGGTTGGCTTTCTCAAGTTCCACGCAGAACGCCCCGGCAGCACCTCCTCCAAGATACACCTTGCCTCCAGCCACAACGGGAGCCCCTTCGAGGTGAATGAGCGTTCCCGGCATGGTCAGTTCCCAGAGCGGTTTGCTCGTCGTGGCATTGATGCAGTGCAGCACTCCACCCGAGTCCTGGTGCATCCCATCACCAAACACCAGCAGATCCCCGACCACGGCCGGCGAACTCACCGAAGCGAGTTTCAGATATGGGGCTGACTTAGTCCAGATTGGCTGTGGCGGCGATTTGCCTGCGAACGGGAACAAGCTGATGGAGGGGCGGTTGAACGCGCCGACACCAGAGATGTAGATGCTGTCCTTGACCGGTACAGGCGCAGCGAGGAAGTGGTCGGTGGACTTCACAACCCATAGCACGGCCGGGGCGTTGGGGCCGGGCAGATTGTCGGTGTTTCCGGTGCGTTGCGGATTCCCGCGGTATGTTGCCCACGGGCCAGGATCGGCTGCTTGAGCGATACCACAAAGCGGAGATTTACCTCCGAGAACGCCGATCGCGCAAAGAGAAATGGCAATCATCCTGAAGAACATCGATCGGGTCTCCTGAGCTGTGATTCTCTTTGGTGGCGCGGTGAGGCCAGTTTTGTAGGGTGGGGCTCGCAAAGCCTCGACTCACACTACAAAACAAGGCTTTACTCAATTGAACTTCACACTCATTGGGCTGGTTGCGACGTTGACATCCTTCACCACCACCTGGCCATCCGATCCGATGATCTCGACCTTGTATGCTCCGGGAGTCAAAACGAACCGCGGGGTCAGGTTCCCCTGTCCACCGCGCCCATCGCCACCGGATACGTTGTGCGTTGCCACGGCCTTGCCGGTCGCATCCTTCACGACCACTTTCCCACCATTCAGGGCAGTCGTGCCGTTCAGAGGGACGACAACCGGTGTCATTGGGCCACCCGTGGTAGCCACGCCAAACAGAACGCTCGACTCCTGCCCTTCATTGGCCATGATGAGATCGAGCTGCCCATCTCCATTCAAATCCGCGAATGCAGCGGCCTGTGAGTTGAAGACTTTCTGGTTGAGGCCGATCTCGTTCGATTTCTCGGTGAAAGTGCCGTTTCCATTGTTCTTGAAGTAGCGGTTGGAGCCGCGCAAACAGCACACCACGAGATCCGGCTTGCCATCGTTATCGAAGTCGCCCCAGGCCGCGGACACTGCGCCCGGGATTGGCTTCGCAAGGTCGCCTGTGGCTGCGGTCACATCCGTGAAGTGTCCATTTCCATCGCCCTTGTAGAGTCGGCACTTACCATCGGTTTGGGGAATGAAGAGGTCAACTTTCCCATCTCCATCGTAGTCGCACAGAGCTGGCCCGATCTTACCGGTCTTGTAGGCAATTCCACTATCGGGCTTCAAGACGAACTTGTTGCCCTGATTCAGGAACAACATCCCCGAGCCTGCGCCGAAGATGAAGTCGGGTTTGCCATCGTTGTTGAAGTCGGCCACGGTGAGGGTGTCGCCCTTCATATCGGCAGCGAGTCCATCAGTTCCAAGACCCCACGCCGCGGATACGTCTTCAAACCATGGTCCGGCAGGCCCATCCCTGTGGCCGATTCGCAAGAAGAACCCGCATTCCCCTTCGAGGTTGCAGACTTTCAGGAGCAGGGTGTTCTTGCCGGGTTTGAGTTTGAGAATCGTTTCGATTCGCGTATCGGTGACGGGCTTCGTCGAGTTATCGCCGGCGACTTTCTCGCCATTAAGCCAGACGGTTACGGTGTCATCGCCACCCAGCGAGATGGGTAGATCGGTGGCCACAGATGCTTCAATCTCTCGATAGACGTAGTTGGCGCAGTTGGCACCGTATTCGGTGAGGCTGGCCACTTCGCCGTCCTTGTAATCCTTCTTGGCCCATTTTACCGGGATATCCCGTTTGCCCTTGTACTCTTTGCCCGCATCGAATTTCTCGGTTTCCGGAGGGAATTTTGTGTCGAAGTTACTGGTAGCATCCTTGGTTCGGAACGATCCGATCGAGTACCACTGTCCGAACTTTGGCGGAATGAACTTGGGAGCGTCCGCGCGAATATTCTTGTAGAGTCGCAATCCGTGGAACCCATTCGCAAGCAGGATATCGGGCTTGCCATCGCCATTGAAATCGCCCCAGGCAGCCGCAGTGAGGTTGTAACACGCTTCCTTCGGCAATCGTGCGGTATCGTCGCGGAACTGGCCTTTGCCGAGATTCGTGTACAGCCGTGGGCCGTTTGGTGTGGCCAGCAGAAGATCGGGCAAGCCATCGCCGTTGTAGTCCGCCCACACCGCCGAGCGCGCCCCACCAACTAGACCAGGCAGAGCCACTTCGATGAAGCTATCGCCGCCGTTCTGGAGCAGTACGACCTTGTTCGCGCCGCAAAGACAGATGTCGGGCTTACCATCGTTATCGAAGTCGATGGTGGTGACTGACTGGGCCTCGGCTTCGAGTTTCGGGAGTCCCGCATAACGATCGAAACCAGACATCCCTTGGAGTCGACGGATTTCTTCACCGCCCCACCCAACGAAGTCGCGCTTGGGATTGTAATCCATCAGCTTGAGGCTGGCCTTCAGTCGTTGGATGCGGGCAGTTTTCTTGTGGAGCGCTTCCTTGTCGCCATCGACCATACATGGAACGACGACCTCTTTGTCGAGAAGCATTTCAGCCACGAAACCGGGGAGCTTATCGACCTTCCCGGCATAACTGCGGAGCAGGAATGGTTCGCCGTGCGACATACCCCACCAGTCGCCCTGGGGATATGCCTGATACCACGACACGCCGAAATAGGTCTCGCTCGCCCCGCCATTGTGGAAGAAGACGGCTTGCTTGCCGACCTCCGCCCACTTCATGATCTCTTCCCACTCACCCGGACGCAGGCCACCACGGCCGATGTTGTGTTTGATCTGCTCTTGTGGATGCTTCCCTTTAATGTCCTGGATTTTCTGGTAGATGATGAGGTTCTTTTCACGATCGACCTTGGTGACCTGCATGAGGCAGACATTGGTGGATTGCTTGGTGACATCGCCGAGGGTCATGGGCACCTCGACGTAGCCGTAGGCCGCGTTCGGAAACGCATAGACCAGAATGAACGCCGCGATGCTCGCGGCGATCTGGATTCGTCGAAAAAGCTTACGGTTGCACATTGCAGGAAACCTCCATTCAATCTCTCAGCGGACAGGGCATCCGTGAAGAGCGGGGGGTCACCCCCAGAACCCGCAGCGTAGCATTTCAACACCGACAGGGCGACAGCAGTTGGCAGACCGCACGCCGCCCAAACCGAACGCGATGACTTTAGACCCGAGCGACGTTATTCACATCGCAAAGACCCGTACCTCAATGTTCTCTATTTGCGCCAGATCGATCAGATGTTTGGAACCGTGGCTATTGGCGACACTGGGATGGAAGACCATCACCAACCTCACGCCCGTGGCCAACATCCGTTCGTTGAGTCCTTTCCACGCTTCCCGCGTGTACTTGGAGTAATCCTCCTCGTTCTTATTCATTGCCTCGACCGCGAACCCCAGTTCGCGAGCAACCTGCCCGGCAATTGCATCGGCTCCAGTACAATCTCCGTGGATGATTGTGGTGCCGATTGGGAGCTTGGACAGTTCCCGGCGAATGGCATCCTGGTCGGACCAAGCCACAGCACCTGCAACAATCGCACGCATTCGCTCCTCGCTGTGAGCCGCCCTCACCCCGCATTCCTGTTGGGGCTAATCAGGCAAGAGTTCGCGGTCTGTGGAACAAGGCAGAGAGTCAGAGCGACAACCCCAGCTATGACGATGATGGGGCCGAAGATGTAACCCGCCGTATTGAAGAGAGCAAGAATAATCATGGGACACCTCACTTCTTCTTGAGTTTGTCGAGCCGTTCCTGAGCGGCTTTGGTCCACTCGCTGTCCTTCGGAGCGTCCTTGACCACCCTTTCCAGGAGTTTGATGGCAACTTCTGGCGATTTCTCCTCGATCAGCACACGAGCGTGTTCCAGCATCGC
>DASZJS010000757.1:0-1915 GCA_035947935.1 Gemmata sp.
TCCCCGACCAGAAAGCATATCCAACTTGCCGTTTTTGTGGAACTCACGAAGACAGGCTTCCAGGGGTTTCGCTATCACTGCACCCGGTGCAGCGACAGCGAAACCCCTGGTAGACTCGATACGGGTAATATTCCGATGCGCGTTGGTATTCTCGGTGCCGGACAGCTTGGGCGGATGATCGCGCTGGCGGGCTATCCGCTTGGCGTTCGGTGTACGGTGTTCGATCCGACAACGGAGGCATCTGCCGCGCAAGTGTGCGACCACATCGCGGGCGAATTCGACGATTTCCAGATGCTTTACGAACTCGTCCAGGCATCCGACGTCGTCACGTTCGAGTTCGAGAATGTGCCTGTCGAAAGCGCCCGCTGGCTGGCGGAACGGGTGCCAGTGTTTCCACCCCCACTGGCTCTGGAGGTATCTCAGGAACGGCTTGCGGAGAAGGAGTTCTTCCGGTCGTTGGGTATCCCAACGCCGCCGTTTGAGGCGGTCGATTCCCGCGAAGACTTCGATGCGGCGATGCACGCGATTGGCTTGCCATCAGTCCTGAAGACCCGCCGCTTTGGTTACGATGGAAAAGGTCAGGCAGTCATTCGCACGCCCGCTCAGGCCGAAACCGCGTGGGAGAA
This sequence comes from Gemmata sp., assembly GCA_035947935.1. GTDB lineage: Bacteria > Planctomycetota > Planctomycetia > Gemmatales > Gemmataceae > Gemmata. The sequence continues at coordinate 627 of DASZJS010000757.1, forward strand.
ACTAGGTGGTCGGCCATTGATTCTCGAAGGGTTCGTCCCGTTCGACCGCGAACTCTCGATGATCGCAGTGCGGGGTCGCGATGGCAGTGTGGTCACTTATCCGCTGATCGAAAACACCCACCGCGACGGCATTCTTCACAGGTCGATTGCTCCGGCCGGAGAGACCGGCGAGGAACTGACCGAACGGGCAACCGAATACGCCATCCGTGTATTGACGGAACTCGACTACGTGGGAGTGCTGACGATCGAATGGTTTCAGGATGGAGCGCGATTACTGGCGAACGAAATGGCCCCACGAGTCCACAACTCCGGGCACTGGACGATTGAGGGAGCATTCACCAGTCAGTTCGAGAATCACGTCCGGGCGGTGTGCGGGCTTCCTCTCGGACGAACCGATGCGATCGGTTTTTCAGCGATGTACAACTTCATTGGAGTTGTGCCACCCGTGGCAACCGTCCTGGCAAACCCAGACGCTAGACTGCACGTTTACGGCAAGAGTCACCGCCCGGGCCGGAAGGTCGGACATGTGACCTTGAGGGCTGGAAGTGCCGAAGAACTGGCCGAGAAACTACCCGAGTGGGACCGGACCTTCGAGCGTGGGGTGCAGTGAGAGCGGGAGTTGCCGTCGAAGCATCGCCAGATTCTTGCGCCAACTTTCGGTTGTGGGGCATTATCCTGTGTCTGTTCCAGACTTGGTAGGCACTCCCGCTGCTGCTTTGACCCGCGATGCGAGCGCAGCACTGAAGCGCCTCAATAAGTAGTGGTGAGAGATGCAACCTCGATAGTCTTGAGGTCGCTCAAAGTACATTTCACAGAACGCAATCCCATTTTTCATGCGCCGGGTAACGGCAACCCAAGCTTTTCTCGTCGTGTTACTCATTCATCGGGATATGCGGCAAGAGCTTCTTCAAGCACCTGATCGTTCGGGCGGAACCCATACTAGATGCCATGTGTACCAAAAACTTCAAAGTGGCAAAAATGCCCCGATGGTTCGCTGAGAGAGATTCACAGTATAATCATAGTTGGATGGGCATTAATTCCGTTATCACCTCCTCTCCCAAGAAAAGCATGCTTGGACCTTAAAGAGTTGCTGCATGTGGGACAACGCTCGGCAGAACTTATCATCCTACGATGGTCTCCTCGACGGCGAGAAAATCGAGGCGACGAGTGTCGGACTTGGCTGGCCCAAGATCAAGGCCAGTAAGCTCCATATCCCAGAAGGATTCCAACAGAAGAAGCGGCCATACGCTGAAGCTCACATCCTTATAAACGACGGCGAAACCGATGAT
>DASZJS010000758.1:0-4536 GCA_035947935.1 Gemmata sp.
TGTTTTCAGTATTTCGAGCTCTCCCACAATTTAACACGAAACCCGAGACTCTATCCGATACATTTTTGTGGTTCGCTCCGATTCGCAGGGGTGTGGTTGTATGCAACTTCCGCTTGCGATTTACATTCTCGATAACTTGTCCCATTCTCCTCAAGACAATCTTTTGCTTGAGAGTTTGCGGACAACGTAGAAAAACACGGGCGTGAGGAAGATGCCGAACAGGGTCACGCCGAGCATACCGGAGAAGACGGCTGTCCCGAGGGTTCGGCGCATCTCCGCCCCGGCCCCGTGTGTGAACACCAGCGGCAGCACCCCGAGGATGAACGCGAATGACGTCATGACGATCGGTCGCAACCGTACCCGGGCAGCCTCCACGGCAGCATCGAACAGGGAGGAACCCTCTTGCTGACGGTCGCGGGCGAACTCAACGATCAGGATCGCATTCTTGCACGCCAGCCCGACCAGCACCACGAAACCGACCTGCACGAAAATGTTCACATCCATGCCCGCCAACACGATGCCGGTCAGTGCGCTCAGCAAACACATCGGCACGACCAGGACCACGGCCAGCGGCAGTGACCAGCTCTCGTAGAGTCCGGCCAGGACGAAGAAGACCAGCACCGCCCCCCACACGAACGCGCTGAACGGATTCTGCCGCAGATCGCGAAACTGCTCGACCTTGCTGGCCTGCTTCTGCAAGTAGCTCAGTTCCGTCCACTCGTAGGACATCGAACGCGGAAGCTCCTTATCCGACAAACTTTCCATGGTGCGGAGGACATCCCCGGTGCTGAACCCCGGCAGCGAGGCACCGTTGATCGATGCCGCCGGGAACATGTTGTAGCGTGTGATCTGGACCGGTCCGGCAGAATCAAGCACCTTGGCCACTGCCCCCAGTGGGACCATATCTCCCTGAGCATTGCGGACCTTGAGCTGTTGGATGACCTCCGCATCTACGCGAAAGGGGGCATCCGCCTGGATGTTCACCTGCCAGGTGCGACCGAAGCGGTTGAAGTCGTTCACGTAATAGCTGCCAAGATACGCCTGCAGGGCATCGAAGACGTCGGTGAGAGCCACCCCCATCGTCTTGGCTTTGGTCCGGTCGATATCCACGTAGAGCTGGGGCGTCCGGGCGCGGAAACCGTTGAACAGACCAACGAGGCCGGGCTGCTGGTTGCCCTGGGCAACAAGATTGTCCGCCCGGGCCTGGAGCGCATCAAGGTTGACATCGCCAGTGGCTTCCACCATGATTTTGAAACCGCCCGCATTGCCAAGGCCCCGTACCGCAGGCGGTCCGAAGACAAGGACGCGGGCCTCCGGGACTTCTCGCTGGAGGCGTGCACGGAGACGGGCCGCGATGGCTTCGCCGCTCAGCGAGGGATCCCGCCGTTCGTCGAACGGCTTGAAAATAATGAACATGTTGCCGTAATTCGAGCTGTTGGCATTCAGGACGAACGACGTTCCCGGGACGGCAACCGTGTGGGCAACACCCGGCGTGTCAAGGGCAATCTTTTCGACTACCTCGGTCACCTCGACCGTGCGCTCCAGCGAAGCAGAGTCGGGCAACTGGATATTCGCCACCAGGTATCCCTTGTCCTGGATGGGGACGAACCCGCTGGGAACGCGCGTGAAGCCAAATGCCGTCAATCCGATCAAGGCGAGGTAGACGAGAAGTACGATGGCGCTGAGGCGGAGACACCAGCCCACGGTCTTGCCGTATACTTGGGTCGTCCGCTCGAAGAGCCAATTGAAGCCTTTGAAGAGACGGGCCAGTGCCCAGTTCACTGGGCGGATCAAAAACCAGCCAAGCGCCCCTCCGGCGATCGCACCTGGGAGAAAGAGGATGGAGTAGATCAGCCACGTCAGCAACTCCTGTTTCAAGCCGCCGGGTGCTGATTCGCCACCTTCTTCCCCTGCAGGCAGGCCCATCCGGACACCCAAGGTTGATGTGAGCAGCCATACGCTCGCCAGACCGCCGAACAAGGCGAAACTCCACCACGGGAGCGCTTCTTTCCCCTGGTCGCCGTGTACACCGGGCTTGCGGCTGGCAAAGATCCAGGCCGCCCGCGCTGGCGTCAAGGTCATGGCGTTGATGGCGGAGATGATCATCGTCACCGAGATGGTTAAGGCGAACTGGCGGAAGAACTGGCCGGTGATACCCCCGAGGAAGGCACTGGGCAGGAGGACCGAACTGAGCACCAAGGTGATGGCAAAGATGGGTCCGGTGATCTCGCTCATTGCCTTGATCGTGGCTTCGCGCACGGGCAGCCCCTTGTCCAGCCAGCGCTCGATGTTCTCCAGCACGACGATGGCGTCATCGACCACGATCCCGATCGCCAGCACGAGCCCGAACAGCGTCAGGTTATTCAGGCTAAAACCCATCAGACTCATGATGGCGAAGGTGCCGATCAGCGACACGCCCACATCGATCACAGGCAGGAGCAGAGCTTTCCAGTCTTGCAAGAACAGCAGGATGACAATAGCAACCAGAATGACGGCATCGCGCAGAGTATTAAACACCTCATGCACGGATTCGCGGATGAATGGCGTGGTGTCGTAGACGATGGCGTAATGGAGCCCTTGTGGAAAACGGGCACTGAGTTCCCGCATCTTGGCTTTGATGCCATCAGCGGTGTCCAGGGCGTTCGAGCCTGGCAGAAGAAAGACGGCAATGCCAGGCGCTGGCCGGCCGTCCAACCGCGAAAGTGTGTCCAGATTTCGGGCCCCGAGATCGCTCCGGCTGACGTCACGGAGGTAGGTGACTTCCCCATCCGAGCCGGTCTTGATGATGATATCCGCGAACTCCCCGGCCTCGATCAGCCGGCCGAGTGTGCTCATGGTGTACTGGAAATCCTGGCCCTTAGGAACCGGCGGCTGCCCGATCTGTCCAGCCGCCACCTGTAGATTCTGTTCGCGCAAAACCCCGATAACGTCGCCGACCGTGAGATTCCGCGACTGAAGCTTGTCCGGGTCAACCCACACCCGCATGCTATAGTCCTGCTGGCCGAAGATCGTCACATCGCCAACGCCCCCCACACGGGACACGGCGTCCTTGACTTGGATCGTGGCATAATTGCTCAGGTAGAGCGAATCATAGTACGGCCTGCCTGTCTCCGGGTTGTCCTCGGAATACAGACTGATCCCCAGCAAGACATCCGGTGACCGCTTCTTGACTGCCACACCGATAGTCCGAACGACGTCCGGGAGCGTCGGCTCGGCTATGGCAACGCGGTTCTGCACGAGCACCTGAGCCATGTTCACATTAGTGCCCAGCTCGAAGATCACATCCAGGGTGTACGAGCCGTCGTTGTTGCTCTGCGACGTCATGTACAGCATTCCTTCAACGCCAACGACTTGTTGCTCGATGGGTGCGGCCACCGTGTCAGCCACCACCTGGGCAGTGGCCCCGGGGTAGCTGGCTGTCACCCGGACGGTCGGCGGTTGTATCTCCGGATACTCGGCGACCGGCAAGAAGCCCGCACCGATAGCACCGAGCAGGACGATCACGACGGAAATCACCCACGCGAGGACTGGTCGGTCGATGAAGAAACGGGCCAACATGGTCGGACTCCTTGTTGCGAACCCAGAGGCGAGCAGACAAGCGTCAGAGTGTTATCTTCTGTTCGCCGCTTGCAACTCAGCGCTCTTGGAAGCTTCTGATTTCTGAATCCTGTCCTTCGAACCAATCGGCATGTCCACGAGTTTCGGCTCGACCGAGACGCCGGGCCGCACCTGTTGCAGGCCATTGACGATCACACGCTCTCCCGACTTCAGGCCGTCTTCAACAGCCCGCAGGCCGTCGTGAAGCGCACCCAAACGGACAGGGCGGGAGACCACTTTGTTGTCTCCGTCCACTACGTAGACGATCTTCACTCCCTGGTCGGTGTCGATGGCTCGGTCGGAGATGAGTAGGGCTCGATGGGGAAAGCCGATGGGGACCCGGACTCGGGCGAAGTACCCTGGGCTGAGCGGCTCATGCTTGTTGGGGAATACGCCCCGCAACCGCAGAGTACCGGTCTTGGGATTGACTTGGTTGTCCACGAAATCGACTGTTCCGCGGTGAGGGAATCCATCATCATTGGCGAGGCCCAGCCACACGGGCAATTCGCCATCGCGGGCCGATTTGGCCTTGCCCTCGCGGATCAACCGGCGGGCGCGCAGCACGGTGTGCTCATCCACGTCGAAGTAAGCGTACATCGGGTCTACCGACATGATGGTAGTCAACAAGGTCCCGCCGTTCTGGTCCCCCGACTGGATCAGGTTACCTACCGTGACGACATACCGGCTGGCGCGACCACTGACAGGCGCTATGACTTTCGTGTACTCCAGATCCAGCTGGCGAGACTCTACTACGGCCTTGTCGGCCGCAATATTGGCGAGATCGACGTCCCGGGCCGCCCAGGACTTGTCAAGATCCGAATGGGATACACCCCCGACACGAGCAGCCTTGAGATTCCGTTGATACTCCGCCTCATCGAAGGCCAACTGCGCCTCATCCTGTTTGACCTTAGCCTTCGCCTGGTCAAGGGCCGCCTGATA
>DASZJS010000759.1:0-4861 GCA_035947935.1 Gemmata sp.
CAAACGTATTCCCATTCCGCTTCGGTCGGTAATCGATAATATCGGTGGTGAACTTCCTCATCGGGCATTCGAGCCAACCTCTCGCAGAACCGAACGGCCTGGTCCCAAGTGAGCGACTCAACCGGGTGTTCCGGTCCACCACCGTGCGATCGGGTGAACTTGCTCGGGTTCTTCCCCTTCACTGCTTCATATTGTGACTGAGTAACGGGTACCACGGAGATGTAGAACGGTTTCGTGATTCGCACTTCGTGAAGGGGCGACTCCTGCTCCCGGTGTCCCTGTTCGGAATCGGGGGAACCCATCCTAAAGGTACCGCCCGAGATCCGCATGAACGTCATCCCAATGGAGTTTTTAACCAGCCGGACTCCGCCGGAATTGCCTGTGCCGGGTCCACCGCTGCTGAGTGGTCCCCCCCCCGCGGCGTTGAGCAGCGCGGCAGCGCTGGCAGCAGCGGCATCTCCATCGAATGTCTTGCCGCGGGAGGTTGCGGTTACCGGACCGAAAACTGCGGAGCCGGGATTTCGCAGAGAGATCAGTTTCGATCCGTCCGGCCCCGATCCTTCGGTCGGACCAATGGTGACGTGGCTCAGTTGTTCGACCAGCGCGGCAGCGTTTTTCGGTCGCTTGTCGGGCCGGGTACTGAGACATGCCTGGAGAACGCGAGCCTGGGAGTCGGTGAACCCGGCCGGTCGGAGTTCCTCGATCCACTCATTTCCAACGGGTGCAGCCGCCGTCCGATCTCGCTTGAGCAATTGATACCAGATCATCCCAAGGGCGTGGACATCGTCCGCGGGAGATGGGGCATCTTTCTTGAACTGTTGAGGCGATGCGTACATGGCCGTCGCAGCTCCTTGGGAGACCAGTCGCAACTGCTCGCCCCGCGATCCACTTTTGGCCAACTCAAGGCTGCGCACACTTTCGATCTGCCCCCAACCGAAATCGGTGATCCAGAGAGTGAATTTCCCACCCTCCGTGGGATGAAGCAGAACATTGGTCGGCTTCAGATCGCGATGGACCATTCCCTTGTTGTGAGCCTCAGCGACAATTGAGGCGAGTCGCCGTATCAACTTCAGTGCCGCTTCGGGCTTGGCGAGATCGTAACGCCACTTCCAGTCGAACAGCAGACCCGCCAAGTCGTATCCGTACACGAACGGGGCTTCCAAACACGGTGGGTCTGTCTCCATATAGACCGATCGGAGGGGAAGTATTCCCGGAATCGAGTTGAGTTCAAATACCTTGGTGAAGAGTGGTGGGCTCCCCTTAACCGACGCTTTCATCTCGCTGTCGGTTACGAATTTCAGTGCCGCCGGGGAATGCTCGGCTTGTTTGAGATCCTCACCTCGCCATACCTCAGCACACTGCCCCATCCCGCGAAGTTCTGTAAGCGTCCAGCCATCGAGCTTGTCGCCGGGGCGAAATCGCGGAAGTCGGGGAGGTAGAAAGACTGCTAACTCTTCCGGCTTGTAGAAAGTGAGTTTCTCGGAAGACGTATGACCATCCGGGTCCGTGGGTCGGCGAAGTCCTTGCCGAACCATCGCGGGTAACGCCCTCATGTAGTCGATGAACTCGGTCTTCGGAACGGCATGCGTCTGGGCAATTTCGGAAACCAGTTCTCCAACTCGGCGCTCGTATTCGCGCGCATCAACTGCTGCGCAATCTGCCAGAGCAAGTCGCAGATCCGCACCAGGAAGTTTGCGACTGGCATACTCATACGTTCCCCGAGCAATTTCGGGGAGAACATCGGCAAACGACCACTGGCCTTGCAGCGCTTTGCGACCTTTCTCGCAAAGCGTCTGGCCGACGCATTCAAGAAACGCTTGCAGACGAGGCATAACTGCCTCCGGGTCGAGAAGAGGGGCGCGACCGGTGGCGGAAATCGCGAGTCGAGTATGTGGAGTTTACGCCCACTCATGAAAGTACACAAGCCCTAACATGAGGACTTGATCTTCGCCACAAAGGTCAAGTTGAGGAGTCCGGCGATTCGGTCAAGATGGAAAATGAGGGATGAGAGATGAGTGAAACAGAAGTGGCAAATGAAACTGGAGTTGTTCGAGGCGATCCCTTCGCGTCACCGAGCATCGTTCGGCGTAGCCCGTGAGCCACTAAAGGTTGCCCAACCCCTACCAACAATTACAAAACGCTAAACTTCTGATATCGGGCAACCGATACAACCAACAACCAAGGAACAACCGGCTCGCACGGAGGGGAGTATGTCCTCAATTCGAAGCAAAATCTGCCTCTTGTTAGCCGTGTTGCCGGCGTTTTCGAGCGGGTGCCTCCCGTTTGGCTTGGGTTGGGGCACACCGATCCCAATTCAGCCGTGGGTCTCCGAGCGGATGGAGCAAAAGTATAATAGCAAGAACGACGGGCGGGCACCGATCATGCCGCCTATTCGCGATGGCTATCCACCGCCCATCTGTGAGGATCCTCCAGGCGATCAAGAAATCCTCCGCGCCATCCCCCGGGTTGCCCGCGGCGTTCCCTATGTCTACGAACAGTTCCGGGACGATATTACGATCGTGAAGAACCGGTTGGTGGATAAGATCGATCCGCCTCGATTCTTCCCGCTTGTCGGGCCGGCACAGTTGCACCACTGTCACTGGGAATGCGTGGTCTATTACACCGAGACAATCCAAAGCGACTACCCGTTCGCTTGCTACACGAAGAAGCAACGAGTTCAGGTCATCTACATCGACAAGGATCACCTGCATCTGTACGTCGGACCGAACCCGGATGTCCAGCGGCAAATTACCCAGGATATGACCAAGTATTGATGTGTCCCTCCGTCGTTCGTGAAGGGCGACAGCTGCACCCGACCCTGCAAAGGGCCGGGTGTTGTGCTTTTGGTCAATCGCCATTAGTCCTTGATCCATAGTGAAAACAACGGAACGAATCCCAGTCTAAGGACCAAGGACCAAGAAGGACTATGGACTAAATGTTGTCGAATCCCTACGATGTCTATAAAGTATGTGTCGGAATCGAGTGGTTGGGGGTTCGGGGTGATGGCGACCCAGATTTCGGCTGAGGAGATCGCGGTCGCAAATCGAGAGCTTGCGGGGGCAACCCCACAAGAAATTCTCAGGTGGGCAGTGGCGGCTTTCCACCCCCGACTGCTGATGGCGACGGCTTTCGGGGCTGAAGGCTGCTGTGTGATCCACATGCTTGCAGAGATCGAACCGCAGGTCGCGTTCATCAACCTGGAAACCGGATATCAGTTTCCGGAAACTCTGGAGCTTCGGGAACGAATCAACTCCCGCTATGGGATCGCGGTGGAATATATCCGACCCGAGCAGACGGTAGCGGAGTACGAGCAGGAACACGGTGGGCCGCTCTACGGTCACCGTCCCGATCAGTGTTGTTACGACCGGAAGATCCTGCCACTCCAGAGGGCACTTGCCAGGTTTGCCCCTTATTCCTGGATCAGCGCGATTCGCAAGAATCAAACCACCGACCGTAATCTGGCCGATGTGGTTCAGTGGGATGCCAAGTTCAATCTGGTGAAGGTGAACCCACTCTTGCACTGGTCCAAGAAGGACGTCTGGGCTTTCATTGTGAAGCATGATGTCCCCTACAATCCCCTCCACGATCGGGATTATCCGAGTATTGGATGCTGGCCTTGTACAGTTCCCGTTGGCCCCGGCGAAGATGATCGAGCGGGGCGATGGGCGGGGAAGGTCAAGAAGGAGTGTGGATTGCACGTAATTGAACATACGGACGGATCGGGAATTTGATGTGAGGATTGGATGTTGGGGATTGGTGGTTGGGAGTTGTTGATTGTTAGTTGGGAACTGGAAGGATTGTGTTCGGCTATTTTCTGTCTACTGCGTTCCAATTTCCAATCCCCAACTAACAATCAACAACTCCAACTCCCAACGAACGATCAACAATCAACAAATCCCAACCAACAATCAACAACCCCCAAACATGCCATGCTATTTTCTGCCAAAGCTGAGTATGCGTGCGTTGCAATGCTGGAGTTAGCGGCCCGGTACGCTGACCCACGGCCGATACGGCTGGCCGATGTCGCCGACAAGCACGGCATCTCGGATCGGTTTCTCGTGCAAATCCTGCTCCAACTGAAACAGGCTGGCCTCGTGGATAGCACTCGCGGTGCGTCGGGTGGTTACACCCTCGCCCGCGACCCGTCCGAGATTTCGCTCCACGACATCCTCCGGGTGGTAGACCCACCCGAGCGACCGAACCGCAAGAAAGGCACCCCCGCCAGGAAGAAGGATCCTTCCAAAGCACCCCGCAAGCCCAAGGTTGAACTCCAACTCACCTCTTACGTCCTGGGGGTTCGGGCTGTCTGGGAGAGAGTTGTCGAAGCCCAACAAGCCGTCCTCAAGCAAACGACTCTCGCCGACCTGTTGGACCAGGGTGAAGGATTACAGTACGTCATTTGACAATTTGTGGGTCAGCCCCCACCGACAACCTGCCGATCGCCTGCTTTATCCGCTTTGTCTTCTCACCGGACCAACTGCATTACGCAGAGAGTTCGTTGAATTATGGAGGAATTATGTCCGACTTGCTTGCCCCACATGGTGGTGTTGCCGAACCGGTGAATCGGACGGTCGCAGCGATCGATCCGCTCTCGTCCGACTCGATTCCAGTATCCGATGCCGATCTGTCCACGCTTTATCGGATTGCCGATGGCGGATTGTCCCCCCTGACCGGACCAATGGTCAAGGAGGAGTACCATCGGGTTCTGGAGGAAGAGGTAATCGTTTATAACGGCAAAAAGTACGCCTGGACGATTCCGCTTGCGTTTCCGGTGGATGAGACCAAGGCCAAGCGTCTGCACATCGGAACGGCCCATCCGCTTACGAACGAGCGGCACGAGGTTGTTGGCTCCATCGTCGTG
>DASZJS010000760.1:0-9794 GCA_035947935.1 Gemmata sp.
CAGAAGGTTCTGACCCAGCGGGTTTCGGCCATAACGGTCTCGGACGCGAGGGGACTCCCGCTCCATCTCAAACGCCTGACGTGGACCGGAGGAACTCGACAGTTCAAAACCTCGCCGCTGCAACTCGTGCCAGCCTTGCGAACCCGTGCCAGTCCCCGAATCCAAACCACTCAACAGTGTGCGGCGTCCATGCAAACGCTCAGGGGTCTCTTGGGATACAAAAGCGTCCGGCGGTTTGAAGCCAGACATGGCGGGATTATTCTCGGCCGAGCCGACGAAGAGTGGAGCAAAGGGACTCCCGAGAGAGCCTCCAGTTCCGATGTTCGGGGCACAGAAAACGGGATCGCCGACGCACTTGATCAGCCAGACATAGGATGCCACGCTCCGCTGGCTCGGGCGAACCTTGGCCAGCACTGATCCGATATACGGTGAATCCGCTGGCGCACCGGCCTCCCCACTCAAGCAGTTGTGCATGGCATCGAAGTGATTGCTGATGTTGCCAGGGTGCGTCATCGACCGGATCAGTGAGAAGTGTCGAGTCAATGTGGCCAGTCGTGGGTGGAGTTCACTGATCCGCATGCCAGGGATGGTCGTGGTGATCGGCTTGTAGGGTCCGCGGATTTCCGCTGGGGCATCCGGCTTTAGATCCCAAGTGTCGAGGTGACTGGGACCGCCGCATAGCAGGACGAAGATACACGATTTCTCGGTTGTCTGATCCCGACTCTTCGCATCAACGCGAGCCGCCACGAGACCAGGGAAGTCCAAGCTCAACGCGCTCGTCCCGCCAAGTTGGAGAAGTCTGCGACGCGAAATCATGCCGGGGAGGTGTCGCCCGATGTTGGTGAGGGAGTTGATAGGATTTCTCCGGCGGAGTGGTGAGGAGCTATATGGATTAACAGGGCGTGGGTCACGGCCTTGGACACCTCGACCCTCAAAACCCACACTGCTAATTCTGTCGGTTCTTGGTCAGTACCTCGCTGAGGGCTGGAGCAAGCTTCTCGCGTTCTTTGACGGTCAGCGCTTTCACCGACTTGTCCACCGGTACTTTGACTTCCTTGCCAGCAAGCAGATCTTTCGTCACCTGCTGAAGCGTTTCAACCTTCCCATATAAGATGGCCCCCATCTCCGGATCGACGCGGATCAGAAGCCAGAAGTTCCCGCGCTTGTTGTGGTCCACCGAGTAGCAGAACTCGTCAATAAAGACATACCCACAGGCGATGTCGCTCTCCTTCGCCTCGAGCGTGAACATCAACGCCTGTTTGCCGTCGCCTACCCAATCGTAAATCGGATTCGTCTCTTTCGTCTGCTTGCCGATCGCGTGTTTGAACAGCGTGCCCTCTGGCGTCTTGCCCTTTAACGTCTCTGCCGCCTCGTACACGATGACTCCCTTGTCTTTGTCGTGTTTCTTGACGGTCAGCACGCGGATTGCCCGCGACATCTCGCACATCTTGGGCATCGTCTGGGGCGGAAAATGGATGTACGCCTCCACAGGCGCGACAACGATAACCGTCAATAGTACCACGCCTGTGACGGAGGCAAGGCGACGAGTAGGCATCGGGAAACCCTAAAAGCCGTAGTTGGTGAGTCATCGCGCGACAATAGTCGGGGAAATCATCACCACCGTGTTGCATTCTCTTCTCTCTTGGGGAGTCAGGTCAAGAAAGTTTCTGCCCACAGCAATCGTCTCACACGATCACCACTGTCCCGTTGGCACGCCACGTTCAATGAGTCTGAAGAGGCTCTGTTGGGGCCTCAAAATGTTCGAATAACGAGTTTGTTAATGATTAAAGTGATTATTCATGGCCATTGGGCATGTACCGGTGGCTTGTGACACATGACGAAATTTGACAGCGATTGGTGTTTGAATCTGTGATTGGAATGGTAAACGCCTTCCTGTAGTGCCAAAACACATCCTCGCAATCTTGTGAGATTACTGACAACCCCAACAACGCTGACAGCACTCCCGACACCTTCAACTTTACGCACCTGAACTGCTAACAGTCTGCCCACCCGAGCACCCGAGGGCAAGCCGTGCATAAAGTACGCGGATGGAGTAAATACCAACCTGCTCGGGGAGACTTGGAGGCAGACTTACTTGAGCGCCTCGGTAACGATTTGTTGAGCCTCAGTGACGATTCGGTTCAAATGTTCCTGACCACGGAAGCTCTCGGCGTAAACCTTGTACACATTCTCCGTGCCGGAGGGCCGGGCAGCGAACCACCCCCCGTCGGACACGACCTTCAATCCACCGATCGCTGCCTGGTTACCGGGTGCTTTTGTCAGCTTGGCTCTAATCGGCTCCCCTGCCAGTTCCGCTATCGTCACGTTCTCGGGGGACAGCTTCGCCAACTTTGCCTTCTGCTCTGGTGTCGCCGGGGCATCAATGCGGGTATAACTCGGCATCCCGAATCTCGCTGCGAGATTTGCAAAGTGCTCACCCGGATCTTTTCCCGTGACGGCAGTGATCTCTGCTGCCAACAGGTCCAGAAGCGGGCCGTCCTTGTCGGTCGTCCATACCGTTCCGTCCTTTCGGAGAAAACTGGCTCCGGCACTTTCCTCTCCGCCGAAGCAAACAGACCCATCGAACAGACCGGGAGTGAACCACTTGAACCCAACCGGTACCTCGAACAACTTGCGACCGCGGGCCGCGACGACTCGGTCAATCAGACCACTGGATACAAGCGTCTTACCTATCCCGGCGGTAGCGTTCCAGCCAGGGCGATGGTCGAGTAAGTATGCAATGGCGACCGCAAGGTAGTGATTTGGATTCAGGAGTCCCGCGGATGGTGTAACGATCCCGTGCCGGTCAGAGTCAGGGTCGTTGGCAAACGCGACTCGAAAACGATCCTTCAGCTCCACAAGGCGAGCCATCGCGTATGGGCTGGAGCAATCCATTCGGATCTTGCCGTCGTGGTCGACGGTCATGAACGAAAACGTGGGATCGATGACTGGGTTCGTCACCGTGATGTCGAGGCCATACGTCTCACAGATCGGCTGCCAGTAGTGGATAGCAGCCCCGCCGAGCGGATCCACACCGATCTTGTGCCGGGCTCCGCGGATCGCATCCATGTCGATCACATTCCGAAGATCATTTACGTACGGATGAACGAAATCCACTTCATGCGTCGTCGAGGCACGCAGGGCATCGGCAAACGAAATCCGTTTCACCGCGGCGTTGTTGCCCCGCAACAGCTCATTCGCGCGGTTCTGAACCCAACCGGTCACGTCGGTATCGGCAGGGCCGCCGTTTGTTGGGTTGTATTTGAAGCCGCCATCCTCGGGTGGGTTGTGCGATGGGGTGATCACGACCCCATCGGCCAGTCCGGATGTCCGCCCGCGATTGTGGACGAGGATCTCCCGTGAAATGACCGGCGTCGGCGTGACTCCATCGTTCTGCTGGATGACCGTCTCCACGCCATTGGCTGCTAGTACCTCCAGAGCGGTTCGTTGAGATGCGGCGGATAGGGCATGAGTATCCTTGCCCATGAACAGAGGCCCAGTCGTCCCCTTCATACCGCGGTACTCACAGATCGCCTGTGTGATTGCGAGGATGTGGGCCTCGGTGAAGGTACCTGTTCCCGGGGTGCCACGGTGGCCGCTCGTCCCGAATGCAACACGCTGCTCCGGGTTGTCCAGATCAGGTTTGCGATCGTGATACTCCCGTTCGAGTTTGGAGACATCAATGAGCAAATTCTTCGGGGCAGGCTTTCCGGCCAGAGGTGAAATCGGCATTGGTGTTTCCTCATTTAGCGGCGTGGTTGACGCCGCCCAGCCGGATGATCGGCTCGATGCGTCGCGCTCATAACCCTGGATTTCGAGGACGACGGTGCCGAGGAACAGATTGTGAACATCTACCCCCGCCGTTCGAGCCCGAAGAAGTTTCGCAACCCGACGTAAAGGAGCATGAAGATCGACCTGAGGGCTTCCTTCCCATTCACTTTGCTGGTTCCAGTGCGTCGGTTTTCAAAGAGAATTGGGTATTCCCCGATCTTGCCCCCGGCCTTGTGGCACCGGAACAACACTTCCTGCTGGAACGAGTATCCCCGCGAGCGGACCTTGTCGAGTCGCGTTTTCCTCAGTTTACTGACTCGGTAGCAGCGGAAGGCTCCGCTCGCATCTTTCACCGGCATCCGAAACAGAAACCGCACAAGTGTGTTGACGCAGCGGCTGAGTATCCTCCGTTTCAAGGGCCAGTTTTCTGTCCCTCCGCCTTGTATGTACCGAGACCCGATCATCACGTCATATTTACTCATACCAGCCAGAATGCCCGGGAGGTAGCGCGGAGGGTGGCTGAAATCCGCATCCAGATTTTGGAGGTAATCGTACTGGTGGTCCATAGCGTATTTCATTGCCGCGAGTGTTGCAGTCCCCAGCCCTTGTTTGCCAGGGCGATGGAGTACTTTGATGCGGGGATCGGTCGCCGCGAGTTCATCGGCAATCCGCCCGGTTCCGTCCGGAGAGTTGTCGTCGATCACGAGTATGTCCGCATGCGGGACGAACTTGTGAATTTCGACGATCAACGCGGCGAGATTCCCGGCCTCGTTGTACGTTGCTAGCGATACCAGAATGCGGCGTTCCGCAGTTGGGTTGTGCCCAGGCAAGGCCGTGGCATCAGTTCCGGGAGTTCCGGACTGTTCGGACATGAGGCGATACCTGCTTGTGTCCGGGTCGGTGGGTAAGCTATCTTTCTAGGGTATTGATCCCGTTCCGTCCGATTTATGCCCGCCCGTGGGATCGCCCGCGGTGAGGAATTATCGCATGTCGTCACCCGTTGAGATGCCGTGCCCGAGTTGCAAGGAATCGCTCAAGATTCCCCCAGCCGTGTTTGGGAAGAAAATCAAATGTAAGCATTGCGGACATGCATTTGTCGTGCAGGATCCGGATGCAAAGCCGCCTGCAAAATCTGCAAAATCGGCCAAACCCGCAAAGCCGACCAAACCCGGTGCCAAGCCCGCCGCGGCCAGTCCGCCATCGCCGCCACCCCCTCCCCAGACAAAACAGCAAATGTGGGATGACGAAGATGCCCAGAATGTCGAACTCATCAAGGAGGAGGATGTTGCCCGCTGTCCGCACTGCGCACTGGAACTCGACCCACCCGATGCGCGCATTTGTATACATTGCGGTTTCAACAACCTCACACGTGCGCGTGCCGAAACCAAAAGGGTTTGGGCACCGGACGCCATGGACTGGTTCATGCATCTCCTTCCCGGCATTGTTGCACTGGCGATCGCGATAGGGCTGATCGTTTTCAACACTATTTGCATTTTCAGCATGCGCGACTGGCTCGGCGGCACGTTCCTCGAGATGGACGAAAAGGACGCTTCGGGGAGGAACAAGTTTTACGTTCCACCTGGAGCGTTCATCTTCCTGTTGATTGGTCTTTCTCTCCCGATGTTCATTCCCAGTGTGAAGTTCGCGTTCAAACGGCTGGCGATCGATTACCGACCGGCGGAGAAGTTGAAGACATGACCGGACTTAAGCAGGTGTTCAGTGCTCAGTTAAGACATTGAACTTCACTTATGGTGTCTGAAGAATTTAACTGAACACTGAAAAGCGTGGCAGACCGGCTTGGTCCTGTGGAAGTCCAAGTCTCAATCCTTCTCTCGACCGGACGGTTCGCCATGCTCGCCCAACTGAACACATTCGCCCTGCTTGGTATTGATGCCGTGCCAGTGGAAGTGGAAGTTGACACGTCTCCCGCGCAAATGCCCAAGACAGTGTTAGTCGGGTTGCCCGAACTGACTGTTCGGGAAAGCATCCACCGAATCGAGCGGGCACTGGTGAACCTCGGCTACCGGCTGCCGACAGGGCGGACGGTTGTGAATCTGGCTCCCGCCGATCTGCGTAAGGATGCCGGAGCATTCGACCTGCCTATCGCGCTAGGAATCCTTGTCTCCACAGGGCAGATTGTGGGCGACCGCATTGCGGGCTACGCTTCAGTTGGGGAGTTGGCTCTGGATGGTGCTGTTCGACCAGTCGTCGGGGCTTTGTCGATGGCGATGGAAGCTCGCACCCGTGGGGCGACCCGACTGATTGTGCCAGCTGCGAACGCCCGTGAAGCCGCTGTCGTTCGCGAGGTGGAAGTCTATGGTGTTGCCTCGCTGGCCGAGGCCGTAGGGATTGTCGTTGGGGCTGCCGGCGTGGAACCGATCTCGCCCACCACAGATGAAATCGAAGGCAAGCTCAACAAGTACGACATCGATTTCGCGGATGTGAAGGGGCAGGAATTCGCCAAGCGTGCTCTGATAGTTGCCGCGAGTGGTGCCCATAATGTCCTGATGCTTGGCTCCCCTGGATCGGGTAAGACCATGCTTGCCCGACGTCTGCCGACGATTTTGCCTCCACTTACCCCCGATGAAAGCCTGGAAACGACCCGCATCTATTCAGCCGTGGGGCGACTGGGGCCGGGTGAGTCGCTACTCAGTACTCGACCGTTTCGGTGCCCACACCACACGATCAGCGATGCAGGCATGGTAGGTGGTGGGACCATTCCGCAGCCGGGCGAGATTTCGCTATCGCACCACGGCGTTCTTTTCCTCGATGAGCTACCGGAATTCAATCGTCGGAGCCTGGAATCGCTCCGTCAGCCGCTCGAAGAGGGGCGTGTGACGATCAGTCGGGCGGCTCGGTCGACAACATTCCCCGCCGACTTCGTGCTAATTGCGGCAATGAACCCATGTCCGTGTGGCTTCTTGGGTGATCCGAAACACGTCTGTAAATGTGCGCCGATCCAGATCGAGAAATATATGGGGCGGATCAGTGGACCGCTTCTGGATCGGATCGACCTGCACATTGAAGTTCCGCCTGTTCCGTTCGATGATCTGTCGAAACCGGGAGAAGGAACTGGCAGTGCCATGATGCGTGAGGAGGTGCATCGTGCGCGGGAAATCCAGGCAACTCGCTTTGGCCGTGGTGCGGGCAGGCTTAACGGACGAATGACCTCGAAGCAGATTCGCACGCACTGCAAGTTGGATGATGCAGGGAGGGAGACGCTCAGGGAGGCGATGGACTCGTTGGGCCTATCGGCCCGAGCGCACGACCGGATCTTGCGAGTATCGCGAACTGTGGCCGATCTCGCTGGGAGTGCAGCGATTACTCAGGACCACGTTGCCGAGGCTATTGGCTACCGGGCGCTGGATCGCAAGCTTTGGGAAAGGTGAAACGAAGACAGGCGAGAACATACTGGTACAACGGTTGCGAATACGCAACCGTTCCGAACCTCATGACACACTCGATTCCGATTCTTGGCTCTTGTCGTTTGGTCGAGAATCCGGTGCGTTACCAGTGGTGGTGGTGCCACCCGGGGTAGTAGCACCCACTGGCGGCGCAAACAGCGAGGAACAGGACGAGGGCGATAACCCGAGTGAGAAGGCGGGCGGACATGGGAAACCCTCCGAGGGTGGGAATAAAGTGACTCGTAGAATTGTACATCCCGCTCACCACGGTTTGAGGCGTTCCACCCGGTTTGCATCTGCTATTGGCGATTCTCAGCAAGGCAGATTTGATAGACTTTACGCAATCGATAAGAACCCCGTCACCCGATTCTCTTTCCCATCTTCGCATCTGATATCGACCGCGGAACGCTACGGTCACGCTCGAGACAAGGCAGCACAGAGGCCAGACGGATGAAGCGACAGCGGAAGGTGGACAAGACCAAGCTAAACGGCATCCAGTACACTCCTCCCGAGCTGGGCGAGTTTCTGGCCGACATGATGCTGAACGCCTTACAGCCAAAGGCAAGGTCGCTATCCATCCTCGATCCAGCTTGCGGCGATGGTGGACTGTTGTTCGCCTTCGCGATGGCGATACCCGCGAAGGTCCGAAAGCAACTGACCCTCACGGGCTACGAAACCGATAACGCCGCACTGACAGTTGCAACAGCCCGACTTGCATCGCTTGGCGTGAAACAAGTCACGCTGCATCAGAAAGACTTCCTGGCTGTGAAAGGGGTCCGCCGGGACTGCAAACCGAGAGCCGGTTTCGATTCTGATTCTCCCGAAGTCGAACAGTTCAATGCGATCATCGCGAACCCACCATATGTGCGGACGCAAACCCTCGGATCGAAGCAGGCCCAGCGACTTGCCGAGCAGTTCGGCCTTAGCGGAAGGGTGGATCTCTATCATGCCTTCGCCGCGGCTATGGCGATGATGTTGAAGCCGAGCGGCGTTCTTGGACTACTTACTTCCAACCGATTCCTGACTGTGAAATCCGGCGCATCACTCCGGACTCTTCTGCTTAACAAGTTCCAAATCCAGGGGGTCTACGATCTGGGTGATACAAAGCTCTTCTCGGCTGCCGTGCTGCCCGCCATCGTCATTGCCAAAAAAGACCAACCACAATCTCAGAAACGGGCCAATTTTGACAGAGTGTATGAATGCCGTGCGAATGGTGGCTCACCCACATCCACTGCCACACATTCCTCACTTCTCGCCGCACTCCGAAACCGACGCATCACGGGCATCGTGCATACGGAACACTTGGCGTACAAGATCGAGCGGGGGAAACTCCGTACCGATAATGAGGGGGCGTGGTCATTGTCCACGCCGGCCACGGAGTCGTGGCTGCGAGCAATCCAGTCGAGGCAGGCACACACGTTCGGCGACCTGGCGCATGTGAAAGTCGGTATCAAGACAACGGCAGACGATGTGTTCATTCGCTCGGATTGGGACAAACTGCCCGGGAAGTCGCAGCCCGAATCGAAACTGTTGCGCCCTTTGATTACGCACCATGAGGCAGACAAATGGAAGGCTGTGCCATCCCATCAATCGCAACGAGTCTTGTACCCTCATGAAACAAAAGGTGGGAAGCGACGCAGTATCGACATCCACAACTATCCCCGTGCGGCCGCCTATTTCGAGTCGCACAGGCCGCGCCTGGAGAATCGCCACTATGTGATTGATGCTGGTCGGAAGTGGTACGAAATCTGGGTTCCGCATCAGCCGGAAGACTGGTCGAAACCCAAAATCGTTTGGCCCGACATCGCTGAGGAACCGCGGTTCTTCCTGGATCTGACCGGGGCAGTTGTGAACGGTGACTGCTACTGGCTTACTCTAAAGGAGTCCGTGCATCCGGATTGGCTGTTGCTCATGCTGGCAATCGCCAACTCAACTTTTGCGATTCGATTCTACGATACCCTCTTCCACAACAAACTGTACTCGGGGCGCAGGCGATTCATGACGCAGTATGTCGCCAAGTTTCCGTTGCCGGCTTTGGACTCACCATGCGCCCAGCAAATGGTAAGCATTGTTTCGCGGCTGGTGAAGGGTGAGTCTAGCTTGCCTCAAGACGAAACGGAGATCAACCGGCTTGCTGAGGAAGCGTTTCGTTCAGGAGTAACCGCTCGATCATACCCCGTTTCAAACCCTTCACACTATTCCGTTGCGAATCGTTCACCCGAGATTTATAATCCCACTTAAGTTTATCTCCGGCGTGCTGCGGATGAGATGCCACTTCTAGACACCGCATCCCTCAGCATTGCCTTTGTCTTCGGCAGAGAGATCCGATCGGGCATCGCCGCCTCATGCGTGAGGAGCGAGCGAACCGGCGGTCTCGGGCCGTCTGATTCGACCCGAAACCTCAACCTGGCTCACTCTCCCCTTCCGCAACAAGTCGGCCCGCTTGGGCCTCCTGTCGAGGGAACGCGTTTGCGTTCTGGAACACCACTCTCCCCGGAGTGTTCGACTGGAGACTTATTGTGGCAGTTCTCACACGTCCCACCTCGTCATCGGTTCGCTCCGACCTTGAGCTGATTCAAGGAGTCTGGATGTCTGTGGCTGGGCCACGGGAAGCCCGCT
>DASZJS010000761.1:0-4770 GCA_035947935.1 Gemmata sp.
CCCAACCGCAGAGAGATATTGGCCAGATGACAGACCGTGGCTACCCGATGACTGCTTTCCAGGTCGGAGATTGGCTCCTTGCGCGAGCGGATGCAATCCAGGAAGTTACGAACGTGCAGTTTGAGCTGCGTTCCCGCTTCACCCGTCTTGTCCTCAATGCTTTGCGTCCACAACTCATCGGGACCTTTCCGTTCCGCCGTTTTCGGACCTCCTACCGGGTGCGCTCCCGTGAACTGAGGCACCATGTTCTCGGGAGGCACCTTGCGATCGCCGACCATGCTAAAACCATTACGGGTAATTACCAAACTTCCCTTGGTTCCGAAAAACTCCTGGCCGCCATTACTCTTCACCTGCCCAGCACTGGCTTCACGATGCGACCAGAGGGCCGTGAAGCCGGGATACTCAATCAGGGTATCCTGTGTGTCTGGGGTTTCGCCGTTGTCTTGGAGGCAGAACCGGCCCCCGATGCTCGTGACAGCAGTGGGTGCGGAAACATTGAGGAACCAGTGAACGATGTCCACAGCATGGGCGGCCAGGTTGGTCATCTGGCCGCCGGAGTAGTCCCAGAACCAGCGGAAATGGTAGATGGCCCGGCTCGGATTGTATCGGTGCTGCGGTGCTGGACCGAGCCACGCATCCCAGTCGAGATCGGCAGGCGGCTCGGCATCGGCCGTCTTGCCGAATCCGGGCATGATGTTGCGAAACGACCCCATGCGTACCGATGCGATCTTGCCGATCTGTCCTTGCTGGATCAGTTCGCGTGCGCGCTGATAGTGCAGCCCGGAACGCTGTTGCGTACCCACCTGGACTACGCTTTTGTGCTGCCGGGCGACATCGATCATCCAGCGTCCCTCCCGGACGAACAGCGTCAGAGGCTTCTCAACGTAAACATCCTTCCCCGCAGCACAGGCCAGCATGGTTTGCAAGGCGTGCCAGTGGTCCGGCGTGGAGATAACGACCGCCTGGATCTTCTTGTCGTCGAGGAGTCGGCGAAAATCACCTAACCCTTTAGCAGAACCGCCAATCTGAGCAAGTGCCTCGTCGCGGCGGCCACGATGTGCCTCGGCGACTGCAAGCAGATCTGCGTCTTTCTGTTCTTGGAAATCAAGGACGTGACGTTTGCCAATCAATCCGTATCCAATGAAGCCGACACCAATCCGCTCATTGGCACCTATCACGCGTTGCCAGCTTGCGGCCGTGAGCAAGGTCGCCGCCCCGGTCTGAACGAACGAACGCCTCGATAAATCGTCGTTGGTCGGTGGAATCGCGGGAAGTTCCATGTTTGAACCCTGAGACGCGCGAGCTATTTCCGGCGAAGCAAGCGGGCATTCATCTTCTTGTTCAAAGAGTGATTCTCCGCCATGGCCGCAGATTGTGCAAACGATATCGCAATGACTCGGGCAGAGACAGTAGCAGGCCCACTCTGTGTGCCCGTTGCAAGGGCACGCAGAGCGGACCTGCTCGTTAGTTCGGTCGAACTCACCAGTGGGCAGGCAGTTTTTCGCTACGTAGCCAGGCTGCATACCACAGGTCGAGAGTGAACTGAGCCCCAGCCCGAACTCGGGCGAGGATAAATGCCCGGCTTTCATCAGTCGGTTTATCGAACGCTCCGGCGGCATCAAGTTCGTAACATTTCGGAATGTGTGTGGAAGATTCATCGATAAACTTGAGGACGTATTTCCAGACGTCATCGATCTTCTTCGCTTCCAGTCCACGACTGACTTCTTCCGGCTTGATTCCGTTCTTCTCAGGGAATCCATCAATCTTGGCGTGAATTCCTCTCTGTTTAACGGTCCCATCCGGCTGTTTCCGACCATCGTAATCACGAGTTGTGTGCAAAGGCATTGCGGCGTCGCCGGTGTAGTGCGCAAGGGTGCCGCCATAAACGAGACACTTCATCGGGATAGCGGGGTTGGTCGGAGCCTTTCGATAATCGTAGAAGCCAACAACGAGTTTCTCGTACTCCTCCATAATCGCATAGGGGAGAAGCCCGACCTTGCTAGGGTCTTTCTTCAGTTCGATGTAGATCATCTTCATCGCATCGAAGCGATTTGTGCCGGGAAGTGACTTGCCATCGAGATCCTCGGAGTCGAGGTAGTGATTTCCTTCCTCGGCTCGACGGAGAAACGTCATCTCTCGGTTCTTCCAGCGATCGGGGTCGCAGGCAAAGTGAGCGAGCTCCTTGCCGCCCTTGCGAAAGAACGCTGGCACTTCGTCGGGCAATCGTGCAGCCGCAGACTCAGCCACGGTTTCGTGACCACCGGACCACCACCCGACTGCCAGACTTGCAACAATAAGTCCGGTGCCAATCACACCACAACTCAAAATGAGAAAGCGTTTCTTCATATTTCCTCCCCCCAGGATACCTCAGACGTTTATATTCCCTCTTTTCTTTATCGTGTGTGAATTTCCTGGGAACGTACTCAACCAGAGTTCACGTTGAAGTCGATGGAGGGGATGATCCGGTTTCCTCGCGAGACAATCTGCGGGGTCTGGGTCGTCTGGCAGGAAGCTGGACGATGAAGACGAGTCAGGGAGGGTCGTCAATGCCGCGTGCGGCGTGGGGATTGGCCGTTTTGTTAGCAGTATCCGGTGTCGTAACGCCGGTATCCGCTCAGCCCATGCCCCTCTCTCCAGTTGGTGGGTCAGCGCCCCAGAGTACAGTTCTCCCGCAAGAGCCTATTCCCGAACCTGTCCCAAGTAGAATCCTCCCGCCGGAACCATCCCTGGGCACGACCCCAGCAACCACCCTCCCGCCCGTACTCGGATCTCCGGTTCGCCAATCCGATCGCGTTCCCCAAACTCCCGGTACAATCCAGCCCGTGAGTGGAGATCGGAGCGATTTCCCGGGGTCTGTCGAACCGAATCTCTCAGTTACACCCATTCAGAACTATGGGACCACTCCAAGTGGAAGTCGGGGTGCTGTTCTGGGCATTCCGACCGGGGGATCATCGCTTGTCTCACCGGTTGCGGGTCCAGTTGTAAACTCCCAACCTGTTGATCCAAACGATTTATTCCGAATGCTGTCGCCCCAACGCGATCAACCCTCCTCCTCGGGACCACCACCATCTTCCCCTTCTGGACCACTTACCGAGCGGTCATCGGACAAGTTTGGTGGTGAGTTTGAAGAGAAGCTCCATGATTTGCTTGGGAAACGAAACGAATGGTTCAAGAGCGACCACGCTTTCGATGGGTTTATCTCCCCGGTGACCAACCCGTTCCTTTTCGAGGATCCACGGTCGCTCACCGAGGTTCGACCTATCTTCATCTTCGATAAGATCCCTTCCGCCGAGCCTGATTTCCGCGGCGGGAATACGATCTTTTTTGGGACGCAATTACGCATCGCATTAACCGAGCGATTGTCGTTCACGATTAACAAACTTGGTTTCGAGTCATTCAACCCGGGCTCTGGCTCTGAGTTCCCAGGCGATACCGGATTCGCGGAACTGTGGCTTGGTCCCAAGTACACATTCATTCGCAATGAAAACACCGGAACCCTGTTAGCTGGCGGACTCCAGTTTCAGATTCCCGTGGGTGGGAAGGCGAATTATCAGGACACCGGCTCTCTTTCTCTTGTCCCGTATGTGTCGTATGCACAGAGTTTTCTGAGGGATTTGTCAGTTGGTAGCTTCAACGGTATGGCATCGGCGGGGTATTCGTTCAGTGTGAACAACGAGCGGAGCGACTATTTCTACTTGTCGGCTCACGTCGATATGGATGTGCTGAATCTGCACCATTTTTACCCACTGATGGAAATGAATTGGTTCACGTACACCACCAACGGGAAGTCACTTCCAATTGGGGTTGAAGGACAAGACCTCATCAACTTCGGCGGACAGGCAAGGGGTCAGGGTTTGCTCACCTGGGCGATTGGTGGTCGATACAAAATCAACGAGAACTACCAGCTAGGTGCAGCGTTTGAGATTCCCGTAGCTGGCCCCAAAGATTTGTTCGATTATCGCTTCACTCTCGACTTCATCTTCCGTTACTGATGCCGTTGGAAAGGCGACCGGTTGGGCTGTCGCCTCATCCGTTACTTCAGCCCAAGTTCTTTGAACTGCTTCACGCACCCTGTGATGGCAACTTCCGTAGGTAAGCGTTCGATGCTCGATGCGCCGAAGAATCCAACGATCCCCTTGGTGTGATCCAAAACATATCGCACATCCGCCGGTTCGGAGATCGGTCCGCCGTGGCATAGCACCAGGATGTCGGGGTTCACCTTCCTGGCAGCATCGGCCAGCACTTGCACCTGCTTGGTGGCTTCCGATAGAGTCATCGCGCTCTTGGCTCCGATGCTCCCTTTCGTGGTAAGCCCCATGTGTGGGATCAAGATATCAGCCCCAGCGGTGGCCATTTGTTCGGCTTCCTCCGGAGTGAACACATAAGGACATGTGAGCAGATCGAGTTCCCGAGCAACGGCAATCATTTCCACTTCCTTGCGGAAGCCCATCCCCGTTTCCTCCAGCCCGACCCGCAGGTTCCCATCGAACAGCCCAACTGTTGGAAAGTTCTGCACTCCGCTGAAGCCGGTGTCCCGAATATCG
Source organism: Gemmata sp. (assembly GCA_035947935.1). Classification (GTDB taxonomy): domain Bacteria; phylum Planctomycetota; class Planctomycetia; order Gemmatales; family Gemmataceae; genus Gemmata. The sequence goes on from DASZJS010000761.1 coordinate 4,545, forward strand.
AGCAGAAACCGCTTCATCACCCGAAACGGATCAGTCCCACACACGCCGGCAAGCACAGGCGTTCGCTCGACGATCGGCAGCACCTCACGGGCCATCTCCATCACAATCTGGTTGGCATCGCCGTAAGGAAGCAGGCCAGCGAGCGATCCTCGCCCTGCCATCCGGAACCGACCGGAGTTGTAAATGATGATGAGGTCGATCCCGCCCATTTCCGCGCACTTGGCGG
>DASZJS010000762.1:0-6336 GCA_035947935.1 Gemmata sp.
TCCCGGTCATCCCACTCACAATCGCCCAGCGAAAACAACTTCGGGCAGCCTTGCTCAACGACATGATCGATGACCGATTGGTCAAACAGTTCCTCGCCAAGAATGGTCCGAAAGTGGATCCGGCCGAACTGGAAGCGCAAATGAAGGCGTTCGCTGCCCAACTTGTGAAAGAAAACCAAACCTTGGCGGAATATCTCAAGAAAGCTGGCCAAACTGAGGCTCAACTCCGGGCCGATTGGACCGCGGCGATTCAGCTCTCGAACTATGTCCAGCAACAGGCAACGGACGATCAACTGAGAGCCTACCACGCTGCAAACCGCGATCACTTCGACAAGGTCGAGGTTCGTGTGTCGCACATCATCATTCGCGTGAGCAAGGGTGCCCTCCCTGGTGAACGAGCGACCGCAAAGGAAAAGATGCAGGCAATCCGTGCCGATCTGGCAGTAGGAAAGATCGATTTCGCCACCGCTGCCCGCAAGTTCTCTCAGGAACCAACAGCTCGCACCGGGGGCGATTTGGGATTCATCCTTCGCCGCGGACAAGAGGAGTTGGAGGAGCCACTTGTCAAAGCTGCGTTTGCCATGAAGGTAGGCGGAATCAGTGAGGTGTTGGAAACGAGTTCCGGCATACACCTCATCGCGGTCACAGACCGTAAGCCGGGTATGCCGACGATGATCGAGAAGTGCGCTGGGGAGGTCCTGGAGGCGTTTATCGAAGACTACCGAACGGAACTCATTGCCAGACTTCGCAAAGAGGGCCAAATTCGGATCTCACTGCCGTAGTGTGGATTTCAACCCGATCCACCCCGTCGCTAACGATCTGGGTTCGCCTGAACAGCGAAAGGTCTCGTTGTCCGGGCGAACCCGAAGCGTTAGCGACGGGGTGGATCGGATCAGATGCACCAACTCGGAGACGTGAAATTATCCGGAGCTTTGGCCCAGGAATAAATCGGAAACTACCGGCTCCTGAAGCATTTACATCCCGTTGGAGTGGCAAAAGTCGCCACGAGCAGTCTGCTTGTGAAATATTTCACTTGCACTACCTCCAGGCAGTTGTGTTAAATTAATTGCTCAGAAAGTGTTCACTGGGGAGATGAGGGATGGCCACCAACTTGTTCGATCTCACCGATCGGGTGGCACTTGTCACGGGTGGGAGCAAGGGGCTTGGCAAGGCAATGGCTCGGGGGCTTGCGGAATCTGGGGCGGATGTCGTGATCGCTAGCCGCCACGAGAACGAACTCAAGATAGCGCTCGATGAGATCCTAACAGGGACGGGTCGCCGGGGTGCTTATCTTGTGGCGGACATGGCGAGTCGAGATGATGTGAAAAAGCTCGCCCGGTTCGCTCTTGAGAAGATGGGTAAGGTTGACATCCTCGTGAATAACGCCGGGATGAATGCTCCTCAGCCCATCGATGCGATCACCGATGAGACCTGGGACAAGGTGGTTGAGGTAAACCTGACATCTGTGATGGGCTTGACCCGCGAGATTGTGCCCCAAATGAAGTCGCGGCGATGGGGGCGGGTAATCCATATTTCGTCGGTCTTGGGGCAGGTGTCGAAGGAAAAGCGAAACGCTTACTCGGCAACGAAATCGGCCCTGATGGGCCTGGCGCGAGCAAGTGCCCTGGATCTTGGCCCGTTCAATGTGACGGTGAATTGCATCGCTCCGGGGCCGTTCCTGACCGATCTACCAATGTCGATCTTGTCGGATGCCGAAAAGCAAGTGTTCGCGGAGAGAACCGCCCTTGGGCGGTGGGCTCAACCGCGGGAGTTGGTTGGCCCGGTACTGATGCTCTGTAGCGACGCGGGAGGGTACATCACCGGCCAGACGATCTTTGTGGATGGTGGCTGGCTTGCCCGATAGTGGCTTCCTTGGTCACCCCGTCGCAAACGCTCCGGGGCAGAATGTGTATTGTGATTGTCTTGATCGGACGTGGTTAGTGTGGATAAAATGTAATTGAGTCGGTAGAGTTTTCCAAACCGGTTGGGCTTTCCACGGCTGCCGGTGGTGGCGGAAGGCGACGCCCATGAGTACCCCATTTTCGACAGTCGAACCGGCCAATTTTGTGGCCGACTGGCCGCCTGCTGTCGTTGCGAAAAGCGTCTATAAGGAATGCATCGAGGAAGAGAACCGCCACAAGTGGATCGAGAGTGAGAAGGCCGGATACGATCTGGGTGAGGGCTGTATCCAGCGGTGGGTGAGCGAACACTGGAGCGGGTATCTCCGGGCACGCTGGGTTGAGCATTTGCAAGGGAAATGTTTCTGGGTGGAACTCGACCGCGGCGATTTCGGACTCCTTCAGCGCGAATTCCAGGACCAGCAAGACCTGCTCGATGTGATCCTCGATCAACTCAAGACTGGCAAAGAAAATCTGCACGTTATCGTCTGGGCTCTCGCTTCCGGCATATCAATCGAACCCGTCCACCAAATCCTCAAAGCTCTCGATGTCAACAGCCGACGATTAATGCATCGATTCGAGCGAACGCTATTAGAGGATAGGGGAATCGGTCAGTGAAGGTCGTTTGCCACATCTATCGCAACGATAACAGATCGCAACTCGCAATCCCTCACGGTTTCTTGCTCAGAGCAGTAACTTCAATCGAAAATGAATTGTCCTTGGCTTCGATGTGGAAGGTTTTGGGCAAGGCGATGGCCGGGACAGCACGGTGATCGGCGGGGATGGGTGGCTGAACCGTTACCTTATATTCCCCTTCTGGTGCGCCTTTTACTCGTTCGTTTCCCTTGACCGTGTAGAGGGTAAACGATCCGTCATCGTTGATTTCGCCACTGACAGAAAACGAAGGGTCACTCACCGGTGTAAACTGAACGGCACCACCCGCCACGGGGCCACCACCCTTGTAGTTTACCGATCCCGTGACGGGATAAGTCGGTGGGAGTGTGCTGGAAGAATTGCCACATCCCACGGTCGCCAGACCAAGCAACGCACCCAACACCACATGCCAACTCCGCTGGATGGATATGCTTCGCAAGGTTTGTTTTGCCACAAGCCCGAAGCGCCAGTTTTGAAGTTGCGCTTTTTGTTCAAACCCAAAGATCCATAGTTGAAAACCGAGGTGCGAAAGCACCATCCCCACAAGCCCGAAGCGCCAGCGAGGGACAGCTTTCCCCTCGCTGGCGCTTCGGGCTTGTGGCAGAGTTGACCGCATCAAGCATAATCGGTCGGCGATCATCTCAATCTCCCCTGCGCGCGGTTTTCTACCAGTCGTTGCCCAGAGGATTACCGTCGCGCGGGTCACAAGCATAAGCCCATGTCATGGCACTGATGCTTGCGGCAACGAAGCGCACACTGCCATCGCCCAGGCCGACATTCATCCCACCGGTATGACCCGACTGTCCCCGGCTTGGATCACAGGCTCCGAAGTAAGGCTGTGGCTGCACCTGGAATGTGAAGCACGAAGCGTACCCCCCGTAGACGTTTTTCGATGGGGTATTGTGGCACATGATGGGCCGCCAGGGCAAAGTGGAATCGGCCCAGAGTGAGGCAGCGGAGTTGCCGGCAGCCGGGCTTGTGGAAAGGCTACAGGAAGCGTAAATTTCGCCGAAAAAGATGGTGTTCGATAGACCGTCGGGGATTGACTTGGGTATGGCTGCGGCTCCTTGAACAAAGTAGTAGTCGCTTCCACCGCTGGCGGTTGGATTGCCAAACACGAGGTAGTTGGCGCTATAGCAACTGACCGCATATCCGTTGGCCCCGCCGTTGGTGGTCTGACTCAGGCCACCCGAACCCACCGATGGGTCGGAAGGGCAGACATACGTCTTGATCGGCTGGAAATATTGCCCGCCGCAATAGGCTCCGGGCGGAGAATTCCCCCTCGTGAGAGCCTGAAAGATGTTGTTCTGTTCGATGTATGGCAGAAGCCAGGTGAAATAGGTGTAGTTTGCACCGTTGTAGGCTGGTCCGGCCACGGTTGTCGCCGTCCATCCATCCGGTGAGGCGACTGGCGGTAGCCCTCCTTGTGCATCGTTGATGGCGTGTGTAGCCAGCCCAATCTGTTTGATGTTATTGGAGCAGGACATCCGGGCCGCAGCCTCGCGGACCTTTTGGACAGCCGGGAGAAGCAGGCCGATCAGAATTGCAATAATCGCAATCACCACCAGCAATTCGATCAAGGTAAAGGCTCGATGAATGTATCGAGGCGACATCTGAGAATCCCACGGGATGAGAGCAGAGCAAATTAAGGTGAGAGAAATACGTTAAGTCTATCTTAGGGTTCGATCATCACAAGCGGAATTCCACTGGGCGGAAATCGGGGGTAAGGTAAAAACCCATGAGTGTTTGCTTCCAGGGGTTGCGCTATCGCTCCACCCCTGGCTACTCTCACGCGCCCCTCCGGGGCTTTTTTGCGGTTGCGTTGCGACCGCATTCTCAAGCCCTGGAAGGGCGACTGATGGTAGCCAGGGGTGGAGCGATAGCGCAACCCCTGGAAACATTATCCTTTGTCTGGGGAGACGGATACAATTTGGCATCTGCTTGCAAATCATTCCCAGTGAGGTTTTTCGGATGATTCTGGATCGTTTGATGATGCTTGGGCTCGCAGCGTTGGCGGGATTGATCGGGTTGACCGCTCCGGCACCCGGCATCGACGACAAGCCCGCTGAGAAGCCAACAGCACTTGTTGCGTTTGAAGTCGAGAAACACAAGGACATTGCGTATCGCACCGACAAGGATGCAGACAAGGAGCGACACAAACTGGACGTTTACTGTCCAAAGGGGCAGAAGGACTTCCCGGTTGTCCTGTTCGTTCACGGCGGAACCTGGAAATCCGGGAACAAGAATCTGTATACGGGTATTGGAGAAGCATTCGCCAAGACCGGGATTGGGTTTGTAATCTGCAATTATCGACTGTCGCCCGAGGTTCAGCACCCAGCGCACGTGCAGGATGTGGCGAAAGCGTTTGCGTGGACGCACGAGAACATTGGCAAATATGGAGGAAAGGCCGACAACCTGTTTATCTGCGGACACTCGGCCGGTGGGCACCTCGTCTCTCTCTTGGCCACTGACCCCGAATACCTGAAGGCCGAGAAGCGTTCGCCAAGCGAAATCAAGGGAGTGGTCTCAGTCAGCGGCGTTTACAAGATCTACGCCACCGAGCGGGTTTTCAATGGGCCATTCGGGAAGGATGAGGAAGTGTGCAAGAACGCATCCCCGTTGACGCATGTAGCCGGCAAGCACCCACCCTTCCTCATTGCCTATGCGGACAATGACTACCCTCACCTCGATGAGATGGCGAAGGATATGTACGCCGCGTTGAAGAAGGTTGATAGCCCCTGCGATCTGCTTCTATGCAAACGCCGCAACCACATCACTATCATCACCAGTTTCATCGACCCCGACGACACGCTGAACAAAGCATTCCGGGAGTTTGTGCTGGGTAAAGGAAAATGACTCCTGGCGAACCCGAAGCGCTGGCGACGGGGTGGATATTCTCCCGCTGGTACCCTTACTTCCCGATGCACCAGAGATGCTTGTACGTCCGGATGTAAAGTCGCTGGTCGGATATGGCGAGAGAGGACAGCGTTCGTTCGCCGAGCTTGTTGCGGGCGATCACCTCGAATTTCGGCTCGGGGGCAAGGATCGCGGTTTCTCCATCGAGCGAGGTGGCATAGAGCCTGCCATCGGCATAGACAAAACTACCCCAGACATTTCCACAGAGCCGTTCGTTCCAAATAACTTTGCCGGTTTTCCATTCGATGCACTGAGCGGTCCCCGGTTCGTTCACCATGAAGATGTAGTCGCCGATCAGCACTCCGGAACCAATGCGTTGTGGGTTTGCTGGGTGCCGCCACAGTCGGTTGGTGTCGGTCACATCACCCTTCTCACCGGGTTTCAGGGCAATCGCAGGACCACCAAACCCCGCCATTGCCACGATGACTTCGGACGTCACGAGTGGTGTCGTGTAGATCAGACGATCCCGAGCTTTGTCCTTCTCGAGTCCCTTGCAGGACCAGAGGAAAGTGCCCTTTTCGGGATCGTACGCCTTGACAACACCCGGCCAACACTGGATCAATTCTTCGCGGCCATTGATCGTCGAGATGAGCGGCGTACTCCAGGAACCAATCCAGTCTTCTCCCATCTTCCCTTCCTTGCCACCTGCTTCTTCGACCTTCCACAAATCCTTGCCATCCTTCTTGTTCACCGCGATGAGGAATGTTCGTGCGCCCGGGCCGAAGTTCAGAAAGACGGATTCTTTCCAAATGACGGGCGAAGATCCGGTTCCCCAGATATGGAAACTGTCGCCCAATTCGCGCGACCAGAGCTTCTTGCCTTCAAAGTCGTAGCAAAATAACCCGGCTGATCCGTGTGAGACGACGAC
>DASZJS010000763.1:0-5756 GCA_035947935.1 Gemmata sp.
GATGACCAAACCAAAATCCGACACTCCAGATGCAAAGGAAGCCGAGATTGGTGACTTCGCGGGTTACCTGAAGTCCGTCAAGTCCGGGGATATCGAGCCCGCTCTCGCGAGTATTCGGGAACTGGCCGAGTCGCAGGGTTATCCGGGCATCCTGATCGAGGGCATGTTCAAGAAAGATATGGAAATTGTCCGGGCTGCAGAGAAAACCAACCCCCTGGTCAGCAAGCTCATGACCCGCGAGGAGTTCGAGAAGGAGAAGGAGAAGGACAAGGCAAACTGGACCGATAACGGAACGATCAAGCCACGGGGGCAATTGCTGAAGTTGCAGGCGACGCGGGCCGCGGAACTGGGACTCGCCCGGCACCTCATCGAGAGTACTGATGCCCGGGATGTAGCCGTCAATATTTATGGCAGCAAGGAGATCAAAGACCTGGAGCCGGGCTGGCTCGACCGGTTTGCCGAGTTTCTGCGGCTCCCTGTCGTCACCGTCCTGCTGGTGATGATCGGGTTCGCGGGGCTGATCCTGGAACTCAAGGTGCCTGGGTTGACGGTACCGGGAATCATTGCCGCGTTGTGCTTCATTCTGGTGTTCTGGTCGCAATCCCGCTTTAGCGGGCAGACGTTCGTTCTGGCTTTGCTACTGTTTCTCCTTGGGCTCGCGCTGGTGGGGATTGAGATATTCGTCCTCCCCGGCTTCGGTGCATGTGGAATTTTCGGCATCCTGTGTATGCTGGCCGGGCTGGGATTGGTCACTCTCGATCGCGTGCCCCAAACAGGCGCGGAGTGGGGCATCCTCGGAGTGAAGGTGTCTCAGTATCTCTTTGCGATGATGGGAGCCATGGGGCTGTCGTTCGTGATCGCTCGGTTCCTGCCGAAGATGCCTTACGCGAACAGGCTGGTTCTCAATGCTCCGACCGATAGTGCCGACGCGACCTCGGCCCTGCCGGGGGCCGTGGCAGCGGCCGAATTGCTCGGTGCCATCGGAACGACAAACACGGCGCTACGACCCGCGGGCGTCGTCCGCATTGGGGACAAATTTGTCGATGTGGTATCCGATGGCGACTTTATCCCAGCCGGCACCCGCGTCCAGGTAATCCAGGTCGCCGGTACCCGGATTGTGGTCAAAGAGGTGTAGAAATCAGAACGAGGATTGTGAAGAACTCTTAAGGCGAGCCGGGAGCGTGAGCGACCGGAGTGCTGAACGAGGAATGCGAAGAACTCCGGTCGCTCACGCTCCCGGCTCGCCAAGAGTGCTAACTATGGATTACCTGACCATCGCCCTGATCCTCTTTCTGATTGGGGCGGTTTTGTTGGCTGCGGAGGTACTCCTACCAACGGGAGGTTTCCTCGTTGTTTCCTCATTGTTGTTCTTTGCTCTGGGAGTGGGTATTATTCTGACCCAGGGGACAACAATTGAGGCGGTGGTAGCTCTGGGTGGATTGGCGGTGGGGCTCCCGGTTGCCGGTCTTGTCGCGGTCTCGGCATGGCGGCGATTATCCCTCGGCACAATCCTGCCCGACGATGCGGATGGCTCGGGGTTCGCGAGTGGAGCAACCGAACCGGAGACGCTCAAGAACCACATCGGCAAGACGGTATCCCCGATGCGGCCATCCGGAACAGTCGAGTTCGATGGTCGGCGAATCGATGCCATGACCGAGGGGGTGATGTTGGAGGCTGGAGTTTGGGTTCGATGTGTCGAGGTGAAGGGTGGGAGAGTGATTGTCCGACAAATAGAATCGCCTGCCGACATCGCGAACCTCACGCCAGATGAAGACGAAGCGCCGGGGATTAGCCGGGGGGCTAGACCAGCTGTTACGAACCCGAGTCCGCCGGAACCGAAGAAGCCGGTCGATGATCTGGACGATCTCGACCTGGGTCTCGATAAGTGATGTGTGCGTTGAGATGAACGGAATAGGCATTGGCGACCGGAAAATTGTATCAAGCACCTCGAATGCACGCATGAGATGTATAACTTTCAGGTGAACTCCGCCGGATTGGACTAGAATATCCCCCACGGTGAGTTTGCCACACCGATTCATCTTCTCAAGGAACCTCAACCGTGACATTGCCTCATTCCACGATCCTGTTCGCCCAGCAGAAAGTGCAAGTACCAGTACCAGCGCCGAACGACAAGACTACAAACGGTACCGGGCTCAGTAGTGCGAATATGATCTTGATCGGCGTTGCCTTTGTGGCCGTGCTGATCTTTGTCGTCTTTCTGTTTGTCTTCTTCAGCTTCATCCGTCTGTGGATTCAGGCTCTCCTCACGAAGGCCGATATCGGCATCGGCAGCCTGATTGGGATGAAACTCCGGAACGTCGATTACCCGATGATTGTTCGCCAGAAAATTGCTCTCATTCAGGCCGGTGTGAAGGTGACCACCGGCGAACTCGAATCGCACTTCCTGGCCCGGGGAAATGTTCCCAAGACCGCAACGGCTGTGATCGCAGCTCACAAAGCCGGGCTCGATCTACCGTGGAGAACGGCCGCTGCCATCGACCTCGCCGGGCGCGATGTGTTGGAAGCTGTCCGGACCAGCGTGAATCCCAAGGTGATCGATTGTCCGGACCCGGCCAAGGGCAAGCAGTTCCTCGATGCCGTCTGCCGGAACGGCATCCAGTTGCTCGCCAAGGCCCGGGTGACCGTGCGAACGAAACTGGAGCGGCTCGTTGGCGGTGCAACTGAGGAAACGATCATCGCCCGCGTCGGCGAGGGCATCGTGAAAGCGATTGGCTCGGCTCACGATCACAAGGAAGTGCTGGCCAACCCCGGCATGATCTCGCAGACGGTGCTGCACAACGCACTCGATGCACAGACTGCGTTCGAGATCGTCTCCATCGATATCGCCCACATTGAGGTTGGCGAGAATATTGGTGCGAAACTTCAGGCCGACCAGGCCGCCGCGGACCTCCGCGTAGCGCAGGCCGAAGCCGAAAAACGCCGGGCGGCTGCGGTCGCACGGGAGCAGGAAATGCGGGCTCTCGTCGAGGAGAATCGGGCCAAGGTGGTCGAGGCCGAGGCTCAGGTTCCACAAGCCATCGCCGAGGCGTTCCAGAAGGGACATCTCGGAGTGATGGATTTCTACAACATGAAGAACGTCCAGTCGGACACCATGATGCGGAACAACATTGCATCCATGACCGGCGGCAGCGACAACGCTCCAGGACGGGGAAGCTGATTTCGCAGCGCGGATGACTTTCTTTTGTTCGGCACACTGCTTGGAGAGCTACGCAAGAGGTTCACAAATGGTCTGGATTGTCATCTTTATCATCGTCTCCCTGGTTGTTGGGGTGGTCGTGAAGGCTGTGAGCAACCTGGCCGAGGCGAACGCCGCGAAGAACCGGCCAGTTGCTCGACCCGTGGGCGGCGCTGCCGGGGGAGGCGGTGGTGGTGTGCGGCAAACGAACTCGGACATGGACCGCTTCCTTGCCGAGATCGACCGGCTGCGAAAGAAGAGCGCAGATGCGCCGAGTGCAACACCCAATAAGCCAGCCCCGGTTGCGCCGGTCGTGCAACCCACGAAGCAACCCGACCGACCCCGCGCGCGAGTGGTGGCAGAACTGGCCGATGCCACCCGCCCGGATCTGGGGTTCACACAAGCTGTGCCGGCTGCCACAACAGGTCCGAAGCCCGGCGACCTGCCGATCGCCTCAGTGATTTCGCTTCCGAGCGGAACGGGTGCCCCGGCCACCAAGGTGACCCGGATCGCAAACCGCCCTCGACCCGTTGCGAAGACGCCATTCGCCAAGAGCCTCACGGGCTTGTTGAACTCGGGAAATGGTTTGGCAATGGCCATCGTGCTGCAAGAGATTCTCGGGCCGCCTCGGAGTAAGGCTTCTCGAGTGGTATGAAGATTTCCAGGGTTGCAGAGCGCAATCGCAGGAAGAGAAGACTGTGTCGGCACCGATCCCGAGTGTCGGATCACCCACGATCGCGACAAGCCGCCACCGCTGTTCGGATTTTCTCCGCGAACGCCGCGGGGTGTCGAACGCCCGGCAGGCGGAGAGATCGGTCTTTCGTTTGCACTTCCACCCACCCCACTCCGAGCCAGCGGGCCATCCATCCACCTCCGACTTTAACTTCAACCACATCAACCAGTACGATTTGTGGAACCGGACGGGAGAAGAAGCCGAAATCCACCAGCACGGCCCGGTCGGTGAGACGATAGGTATACGTTACAGTGCGGTACAGGAACGCGGCAAGTAACCCCGGCCATACTGCCCAGGCGAGGGCAAACACTGCCAGAGCCCCAACCCGGTCGGCAAACTCCGAGAGGTCTACCAGGTACCACCGACCGGATAACACCAATGCGTTCGCGATGGCCGCGAGAGCGATGGCTGGAGCCGTTGCTCGGGGATGATACCCAACCCATGCGAGATCGCGATGGGAAGGATCGCCCGACTGGTCGACCACCGTCATGAGAACTCCCTGCAGAAGGGATGAAGGATGAAGGATGAGGGATGAAAGAAAACAGAAGAATGATTTCTTCCCTTCCTGAGTTGCCACACACTATAGGTAGAACGAATATGGATGAGGAATGATCGACGAATGTTTTCTTTTCATCCTTCATCCCTCCTGAGTTCCACCTTATGAACTATCCGCTTCAGCGACGGCAGGCGCTCGCTCAAACTCTGACGAAGAATTCGCTCGATGCCTTCCTTGTGACCAAATCCGAGAACGTCACGTATTTGACGGGATTCACCGGCGATTCGAGTTTCTATGTCGGAACGGCGACGAACGGCATCCTCGTGAGCGACACCCGGTTTGAGGAACAGATCAAGGAGGAGTGCCCAGACGTATCCGCGGCGATCCGTGGGCACAACAAGACGACGCACCAAGCCGCGGCAGAAGTGTTGACCAATTCCGGGGCAGAGTCGATCGGTGTAGAATCGAACCACCTCACCATTGGAGAGCTCGAACTCTTCAAGAAACTCCTCCCCAACGCGACGTTTGTGCCGATGAGTGGAACGGTCGAGGCTCAGCGGGCCATCAAGGATGCGTCCGAGATCGAGATGATTCGCAGTGCCATCCGCATTGCGGAGCGTGCTTTTCGCATGTTCACCGCAACCTTGCGGGAGACAGATTGCGAAAAAGATATGGTGAATGCGATGGAGGGTTTCGTACGTCGGGCGGGCGGACGATGGACATCGTTCCCGCCGATCATCGCGGTGGGGGAACGTGGAGCGCTGCCGCACGCCCCACCCAGCAACAAGCGGTTGGAGGAAGGGAACCAATTGCTCGTCGATTGGGGGGCCGACCTGCTTTACAAGTCGGACTTGACCCGCACCCTCCGCAACCCGTTCGGGATGACCTCCACACGAGAAGGAAGAGAGAAGCAGGTTCAATACGACTTCGAGGAGATTTACGAGGCAGTTCTCCAGGCCCAGAACGCGGCCATGAAGGCGATCAAACCCGGCGTGAGTGCGAAGGATGTGGACGCTGCCGCCCGGCGCGTATTTGGTTCAACCAGGCTGAAGAAGCATCCGGAGATCAAACTCGAAGACTACTTCACTCACGGACTCGGACACGGAATCGGACTTGAAATCCACGAGGCACCGCGGGTGCGGGCAAATTCCGACGATGTACTTGAGGCCGGGATGGTCATTACTCTCGAACCGGGAATCTACATCCCGGAATGGGGCGGCGTGAGGATCGAAGACGATTTCCTGATTACCCCCGATGGAGCCGTACTCCTCACTTCCCTACCTCGGGGATTGGATGCAGCGATGATTGCGTGAGCAACAGGTTTTTCTTTA
>DASZJS010000764.1:0-7792 GCA_035947935.1 Gemmata sp.
CTTTCCTCTCATTCGAGCCTGTTGAAACATTCGTTCTCACCTACGCGAGCGAGACGATGCGGAGAGTGGGATTCGCACCCACGCCTTCAGGGGATTAGCCTGACGAGCTGTCTGCTACTCTACCCCCGCCCATTGAGTCTACGGTTATTCGGGACGATCGGCGGGGGTAATTACTTCAGTTCCTTAACGCGGATATTGGTCCAATCCGTCTCGAACTTCCACTAATGAACGGAGCCCCGAGCCTATGCCGCATCTTCCTTGTGGATCTTGAGCAGCTTGACCAACGGGCCTGAGCGCACGAGGACATCACACCACACGATGACCGCATCCAGTTGCTGTATCGCACCTGCCAAGCCTTCCGCCGATTCCCGGTCTACCGGTTCCTTTTCCAATCGAGCAGCGGTGCGAGCAGCCAGTCGGAACACTTTCGCCATCACTTGTGCTGGGTATCCGGCCTCGGCACGCCGGAACACCGCACGTAGCGCCCGGCACCAGATCGCCAGACGGTCAGGCATGTTCTGAGTTGGCTCGGGGAGTCGAGCCAGACGATGCTGCGCGGTGTAGGCGTTCCAGGCCGCCTGGAACGCCTCAAACGCCTTCTGGCGCGTTTGGAGGTCGGGCGTGGACGCCGCACTGGTCGCCGGGTCGTCGCGGTGGTTTTCCCACCGGGCCTGGAGTTCGAGGACACGGATCAACCCCGCGGCTTGTTCGGGGGAGAGCTTCTCAGCGTCGGCTTCGGTTAACTGTGGCATAACGACCTTCGGGGTAGAGTGGGGTGGGGAGGTCTGCTGGGAGGTATCGACCCGAGCGGTTGCCGGGGTTCATTGCGAAGGGTGGAAAACGAGGGAAAGATGGGGCGGCTGCCCCGCGCATGTGGTTCTTCCCCGGCAGGCGGTAAAAGTTACGGTCTGGTTCAATCGAAGGAGTTGTTTTGATAACAGCTCTTTGGAGGGTGGCCGGGGCTGAGACTCTACCCGGAATACCTGGAATTAATCAAGATCGCACTCTGGATGTGACAAAGCTCAACCCAGACCTCCGGCTTGCACATCGACAACAACGTCTGCGAGCGGACGTTGAAGCTGATCGGCGTGGGCCGTTTGAATTGGCTGTTTGTGGGCAGCGACACCGGTGGCCGAACGGCGGCGGTCTTGTTCAGCTTCACGGCGACGTGCAAGTATCTGGGCATCGACTCGTTCGCGTACCTGCGTGACGTGCTAGACCGGTTGCCGACCCCACCCGGCCGAGTGTCGGGCGGAGTTGCTTCCGCACCGCTGGCAGGCGCCGTACGGAAAGCCGGCGTGTGAGGGCGATGCCGATGCCGATGGTCTCCGAACGGGAGGACGTGGAAAGGCCGAAGGGGAGGGGCTAGAAACCGTTGGCAACGCTCTCGCCAGGCTGATAAACTTCACTCATGATCGAGGGCAGAATATGTTGTACAGGCGTGCTGTACTAACAGCTCGGTTAGAATGAGTCTTGATTAGACAGTAGCGTCGCTTTCCCGGAGGTCCGCATGTCCCGTTTCACGGCGTTCGGTTTCTTGCTTGTGGCAATTCTAACCCCCGCCACCCCGACAGCCGCGGCCGACACGCCGACAGCCGCCAAGAAGGCAACCCCGATACCCCACATCGGCTGTGTCTCTCCGGACGAGAAGACGATTTATGTCGTTGGCCGCGGAGGAAGCGGCGTCGAAGCCATCGAGATTGAAACGGGCAAGGTGCGTTGGACAAACACCGACGCGAAATACGTGGCCGGCACCACCGACACACTGGTTTTCGGCTATCGGCTCGACGAGAGCGTGAAAACTCCGGCATTTCGGCTGGTGGCTATTGATACGGCGACTGGAAAGACGACGGTGAAGTCCGATCCGATCGATATGCCGGAGTGGGCGATGATGGAGACGGTTGACGCCGGCAGACGCACCAATTGGCAGGTACTGGCCGAGACCGAGCCGGGTCGCGTTCTGGTCCTGTGGAGGGCAAAAGTTTTGAAAGCCGGCGGAATCCGGGTGGAAGGAGAGTGGGTGGCGAGCGACATTGCCGCTGTCGATCTGAAAACGGGCAAGGTCTCCGTGCTCGATCGCAAACCGACTGCGGAGCAACTGAGATCCGGGAATCTGACCGCCACCTACAATGTGGGCAGTTGGGAGTTTTCGACCAAAGCACAAATGCCCGCGGCTGAGGACAAGTTGCGGACGCGCATCATGCTGACGGCCAAGAAGGAAGGGAAGCAACTGTGGATGCGAGAGGTTGCGGGCTCGATCCAGCAAGGCCCGCCGGTACCATGACTGCCGGCCAAGTCGATGATCATAGCGGGGAGGTCAACGTCGGCGGAGTAAAGGAAGATGCGGAGGGTGAGGGGCAGGCTCAACATAGCGAGTCCCCTCCAACACTGCGAGGAGTGTCCGCAGGGTGGTGGCGTCGAACCCGGCGACACCCGCACAATACGACCAGAGCCGATGACTTGTTCCGGGGGTGCCGCGGCCGCGGGAGTTACCCGGAGTGGCACGAAGATCGGTTCGGGTTCGACCGACATGGCGGAGAGACCTTCCCATCACGCCGGGCGATTGTCCGCCGCCACGCGTGGAAGGCGGCTTCCGACAAACTCCGTTCGCGACAGAAGCCACGAATGGTCTGGCCGCTGGCCTGCCAGCGCCGAATCGAATCTCGACAGAACCATTCCTTGTTCGCGTCCCGTTCCCGACCTCGTTGCGACATGGTCTGCCCTCCCGGTTGAGTGACCCAGGAAGACAGCGTAACATTCACTGCAAGATGTGGTTCACCGGACGGGAAGGCTCTTCCGGCCGCGAGAAGGCCTGGGATTATTTTCTAAACGTCTCCATCCCGCACGTCTTTCAAACGCGGGCATCCGATTCCACCCGTCTCACTTCGCTTTCATGTACTTCTCGAACCACGCCAGATCCCATTCCATCTTGGCTGTCCGGTGGTTCAACTTGGTAAGCCCGTGGGGTTCGCCAGGGTAAACGACCAGTTCGGTCGGCACCTTGTTGTACTCGCTCAACGCGCGGTAGAGCATTCGGCTGTGTCCTGGTGGACAGCGGACATCGCCACCGCCGACGTGGATCAGAGTCGGGGTCTTGACATTCCCGATGCCATATGTCGGCGATGTCTTCCTGTAAATGTCGGGTGTTTCCCAAGGCAGTCCCTTTTTGAACACGATCGGATATGCTGGCTCATCGTTGAACCCCCATTCCGCGACCGTATCCAAAATCCCCGCCCCACTGCTCGCCGCGGCGATCTTCACGGGAGTATTCTTCAGCGTGATAAGGCAGTTAGTGAGGTATCCACCGTTGCTCCAGCCCATCACGGCGACTCGATCCGGATCGGCGATCCCTTCCTTGATGAGGTGTTGGATTCCCGCCAGGATATCTTTCACTTCAATGTCGTTTTCGTTGCCGATCAACTGCGTGACGAACTTGTCGCCGTAGCCCGTGGAACCGCGGTAGTTGGGGCACAATACCGCGTATCCCTTGGCGGCAAAGTAAAGACGGCCATTGTGTGGATCGAAGCGGATATCGGCGTAACTGGCAGTGGTTGGTCCACCGTGAATTGCCACAACGAGCGGTAGTTTCTTCTCACCCTTCTTGTACCCATAAGGCAGTTCCAGTGGGCCGCCCACGGATGTTCCTTCCGCCGCCTTCCAGGTGATGTGTTCTATGGTCGGGAGTTTCCAGGTGTCCGTGTGTGGGTTGAGGGATGTCAAAACGATGCGTTGATCCTTACCAAAACCCAGTTCAAGTTCGGGGAATCCCTGCGTTGTACCGCGAACCACCACGGGCAGCCCGCCAACTGGTGCGATGTCGAAGGCGTAGATGATGCTGCCAGCTTCCGTGTTGGCAATCACTTCCCGAGTGTGAGGGTTATACGATAGCAGACCGACACTCCCTTCCAAATCGCTCAACCCGAACAGGGAATCGCCGGTGATCCAACGCAGTGGTGTGCCATACCCTCGCACCTGAATTCCTTCTTTGCGAGGCATTCGGTGCGTACTCCATCTGTTATTCTCCCATTCCCCAACGATGAGTTCCGCAGGATAACCATCGAAAACGGCACAGAAAGCGAATCGTTTCCCATCGGGGGACCATGCCAGCGATTCGAGCCACGCATAAGGCGATGCAGCGTTCTGGCGGTAGACATCCGTAGGTGGCGTGACGACCTTGCCATCCTCCCACACATCGACCCGCGATTCGCCCTCCGACTTCACAACTGTGTCATCGAAGGCTGAAATCATGGCAATTCGCTTTCCATCTCTTGTGACTGAAAACTCGCGGATGTACCGTTTCTCTGCAACCACTTTTTCCGCTTTCCCTCCCGCATCGATCCGGAATAGTTCACTCACCGCGCGTTTGCCGAGACTGTATTCCGGCTTGTCGTACTTCTTCCGGAGCGCCGAGAAAGCATCTTCATCGGTAGTGTGGGTTTCGATTGAGTAGAACAAGGCATTCGCTTTTGGTGCGTAGTCGAAGCCAGTCACGCCGCCTTCAATGGCTGTGACCGCGACGGGTTCACCTCCAGTTACGGGCACCTTCCAGATCTGCGGCTTACCATCGTAGGGCGGCTTCTTCGCATCGCCCTTTTTGCGGGTTGCAATCGCATAAACGGACTTTTGATCCGCACTCCATTTGGGACTGTGGTCGTTGGCCCGATCAGTAGTCAACTGCTTCGGCTTTCCTTTTCCATCCGCATCGACCACCCATAACTCCGTGCGGCGATTGTCGTCCTTCTTGTCCCATGTCGCGAGACAATACGCGACCTGCTTTCCATTGGGCGACAATGCAACTTCGGTGATGGTGTTGACGCTGGCGTAATCCTCTGGCGTAATGTCGTGTGTTCGCTCGGGCGGAGCGGCAAAGCTCGACCCGATGATCGCCAGGAATAAGAACGATGTCAGCGACCAGCGCATGGGTGACTCCGGGGGTAAAAAGACGCCCTTACCACAAGTGATTGGGGTTGAGGTGGAATCCGAAGCTCAAGTCTCATCGCCTTCGGGCTCATTGCTGCTCGGGTGGTATTTACGGATCATCTTGCGCACGGTAGCACGAGCCAGCCCAAGCCACCGAGCCGCAACAAGCCGATTCCCATCGAGTTGCCTCAATACCTCATCCAGTATGGCCGGCTCGACCGTATCGAGAAGTTGCTGATACAGATCCGCTGGTTCGGTTTCCCGATTCGCAGTTCGCTCGCGTACCCACTCAGTAACGAGCGATTTCAGCCGATCCACGAGCCCCGCCGGTCCTACTGTCGTGGTCGGTTCTGGGAAATGCTCGGGACGAAGAGGACTCCCTCGCGCTTCGATCGCCGCGTGTTCGAGTGCGTTTCGCAGTTCCCGCACGTTGCCGGGCCAGGGTCGGGATTTCAGGAATGTCAGTGTATCCACGGGCAAAATGATCGCTCGATTCGCCACCCCAAATTTGCGGAGGAAGTGTTCTGCCAGCAGCGGAATATCATCCACCCGATCACGGAGGGGCGGCAGGTGAATTGGATACACATTGAGACGAAAGAACAGATCGTGTCGGAAACTGCCATCGCGAACCGCTGAAGACAAATCGGCGTGGGTGGCCGAAACAACCCGCACATCCACCGACTGCGATTCACCACCACCGACCGCAATCACTTCCTGACGCTCCAGAACCCGAAGCAACTTCGCCTGCACCGGAAGCGGGATATCGGCGAGTTCATCCAGAAACACGGTTCCACCATCGGCAAGACCGAGGAGACCCGTCCGCGCTTTCTCGGCACCTGTGAACGCCCCTCTTGTGTGGCCGAATAACTCACTCTCGACCAGATTTGGGTTCAATGCCGCGATATGGACGGGAAGAAATGGTTTGTCCCGTCTGGGGCTGTTTGCATGGATCGCCCTGGCAACCAATTCCTTCCCCGTGCCGCTTTCCCCGGTGATCAGAACACAGGCTGTGGTCGGTGCCACCAGTGCAATCCGCTTGAAAACGAGTTGCATCGTGGGACTGCGGCCGATGATTGCATCCGGGGAAAGATCGATGTCCTGACTTGGTTCGACGTGGGTTGGCGTCGGGTCGATGTGTCGGGTTATAGCTCGTTTCGCGCCATCAATTGCCTGGGCAAGATCGAACGGCTTGGCAAGGTAATCGAATGCTCCGCCTTCAACTGCCTTGACTGCAGTATTCAGATTGCCGTGGGCCGTGATGACGATGACCGCCACACTGGGTGCGTTTTTCTTGAGTTCGTTAAGGGCCGTGAGTCCATCCATGCCAGGCAACCGAATATCGAGAAACACCACATCGAACACTTGCTTGCGCGCCTGAGCAAGCCCATCCTCGGCAGTCGCGGCAACGGCAACGCGGTACTTTTCGCGCTCGAACGCTCGCCGCAGAGCCCACGCGATTGGCTCTTCATCATCAATAATCAAGATGGACGGCATGACGTTATTGTACCGAAGGCTGGAGCTTCCTGGGATTGCTGTTCACTCCCCTGTTGGAACAATTTTTCCACCTTCGTTTTGCTTTTGAAGTCCAAACAAGAGAATCGTCGTCCCGACTATCGCACTACACACGGATCCGATGATCGTTCCGAGCTTCCCGGCTCCGAGGAGATCCGGTTCATTACGGAATGCCAGTCCTGTCACAAAGAGCGACATCGTGAACCCTATTCCCGCAAGGCAGCCACCACCAAACAACACACGCCAGGTCACACCCTCTGGAAGCCGGGCAATCCCGAGCTTCACAGCCAGAAGACTCAACAGGAGGATGCCCAAGGGCTTGCCTAGGAACAGGCCAAGAGCCACCGAAATCGTCACAGAACTGGTCCATTCGCCACTCGCAATAGGCACACCGGCATTCGCCAGCGCAAACAACGGCATAATCAGGAATCCGACCCACGGGTGAAGCGTGTGTTCCAGTCGCTCCAGCGGCGATACCGATTCCCGCGCTGCGAACGCCAGCAATTCCAGGTCTTCCACGGCTACTTCTTCGTGGACATCGGAAGCCAGTTGCGCCTGCAAGTCCGCGATCGAAAGGCGGAGTGCCGTTCGGCTGACCCATTCCGTGGCCGGGGTCATCAATCCAAGAATTACTCCCGCGATCGTGGGGTGAACCCCAGACTTGTAGAACGCCAACCAAATGCCTGCCCCAACAATTGCATATATGGTGACTGATCGAACGCCGATTTCGTTCAGGATTGCAGTGAGAGAAAGCCCACCCGCGCCAAGCAATAGCATGAAGAAGCTGAGATCCGATGAGTAAAACGCAGCGATCACCACCACCGCCCCGATATCGTCTGCAATGGCAAGAGACAGGAGCATGATCTTCAGGCCGAACGGCACCCGCGACCCAAGCAGTGCAGTCGCCCCAACCACGAACGCAATATCCGTGGCCATTGGGATGCCCCACCCGTGGACTCCTGGTTGTCCGGCCTGAAGAATTGCGTAGATCGCTGCAGGAACGAGCATACCACCCAACGCTGCGGCCACCGGGAGTGCAGCCTTTCGCGGATCGCGGAGTTCGCCCGTCACTAACTCCCGTTTGATTTCCAGACCCACAACGAAGAAAAAGAGCGTCATCAACACATCGTTCACAAAGAAGTGCCCCAGCTCACCACCAAGTTGAAACTTGCCAATCTCGATCGAGAGATGCGTGTGCCAGAACTTGTTGAAACCCGTCGCAGCACCCGTGTTGGCGAGGATGAGGGCAAAAGCGGCACAGGCGAGGAGAACGAGTCCACTGGCCGATTCGATTTGGAGAAAACGAACGAGAGGTTGAACGAGTCGGCGCACAGGCGCGACTGGCAGATGTGGCCGAATG
>DASZJS010000765.1:0-3780 GCA_035947935.1 Gemmata sp.
GATAAGGCCGATCAGGGTGCCCACCCGGTCGAAGCCGCACTCCTCTACGATCTTCAACGCGCCTGTCTGGATGCAGAGCAGACCATCTACACATTGGACATTTGGGAGTGGATGAAATCGGCCGGACGCAAACCGATCAAGCGACCTCTCGACAGTCAGCGGTTCGTCCGGGTACCAGAACACCTTCGGAGCGCAATCCGTCGGCTTGCAGCTGCACGTTTGGCCGATGCCGATCGCCAGGCATTGGGTTCGCTACTTCGCGAAGCGCTGGAGCGGGCAGAGGATCGACTTCGCGAGCGTTTCCGGCCCGTGCTGACCGATGCCCTCTGCGATGCCGGCTTGAAGCCCAGATCGCTTCCCGAACAAGCCGCTCTTGAGAAGACCGTCGAGGAGTTGCTCGATCAGATTTCGTCGGCCGGGTTTCTGGGATATGCCGATGTCCGGGACGCCATTGCACGCGGACAGATGAAACTTGCCGATCTGACAGGCCCGAACGAAGCCATTCGAGGAGACCCACTTCTGCTGCTGGATCGACGGCTCGCGCACTTGCTCGATGGCGTCTACCGAGGTGCCGAACCGTATACCCGCGGTCTGGAATACATGACTTCGTTGGCATTCGGCACCCAACTCGGACGCAGATTTACACAGAACATCGCCTTCCCGTTTGGGGGGGCATTCCTGGGCGCGGAATTTGTCTGGTTGCTCACGTTTGAGCGTCACCGCAACGCCAATGCGCAGGTGGTGGTCGATACCGTCGGCGCTCCCATCGAACAACGGGTCAACGGCGCAGCCGTCCAGGCCGATGCACCTCCTCCCTCGTTCTTCGAGGGATGGAACGCGGCGTGGGAGTTTCATCTTGCCTGGTTCATCGTTGGTCTTGTAATCCTGGCAATCATCAGGTCATCTCCATTCCGATCTGCTCTCATCGCTGCAACCCGAACGGGATACCGCTGTCTCCGGGCGATCCTCTGGGATTTTCCGATCCAGATCTGGAATAGCCCGGTAGTGCGCACTCTGGTGGGGAGTGTGCCGATCCAGTTGGTGATTAACTACATTGGAAAACCACTCGCCTTCTGCCTTTTCCTCAGACTCATTGCTCCAGATCTCTGGAGCACGGATCTCTGGCCGTGGCTGATTGTGTTTGTCGTGGCGGATGTGCTCATCAATAGCGGGTTAGGTCGCGCAGCGGATTTGGTCCTCCTGGAAACCTCGCGAAGGATTATCGATTTGATTCGCGCGGGGCCTGCTGTGGTCCGATTTGTGAACGATGTATTCCGCGAGTTTTTGGATGCGCTGGAGTGGGTGCTGGCCCGAGCCGAAGACTGGTTGCGCATCCGCGGTCGGACTGGGCCGATGGCCGTGGTCGTCCGGGCGGTGGCAAGCGTGATCTGGATGCCGTTCGCATTCCTGATTCGCTTTTACACCGTTGTGCTGATCGAGCCAATGCTTAATCCGTTGAAGTTGCCACTTTCTATTCTCTTCGCCAAATTCGTCTATCCGCTTCTGGCCGTCGCCGGTCTGTTCACCATCGATCCGATCGGTTCACCGCTGGTCCATCACCTGGCTCCATTCCTTACAGAACCGATGGCCTGGATACTCGTGATCGGCACTTTTTATTTGAGTCCGGATCTGGTCACGTATCTGTTCTGGGAGATGCGTGAAAACTGGCGGCTCTATCGCGCCAATCACCCCGACCGGCTTGGACCGGTTGCTGTCGGTCCGCATGGCGAGACTGTTCGGGGACTGTTGCATGTGAGTTTCCATTCTGGGACTGTGCCGCGTCTCTATGCAAGGTTGCGGGCGGCCGAACTGGAGGCTGCCAAGACGGACGTTTGGCGCGATGCCCGGACGTATCGTCAAGCGCTCCGGGGAGTGGAAGAGGCCGTTCGTCGATTCGTCACGCGCGATTTCGTTGCGGTCTTGAATGCAAGTGAGGCGTGGGGGGGACGCAGACTGGCAGTTGGCACAGTATACCTGGGCACGAATCGTATCCGCGTTCAACTCACTCTCGATGGTGGTGCGGATTCGGTTTGGTTGGAGTGGGAGGATCGTTCCGGCTGGCTGGTTGCCAAGTGTGCCGAGGCGGGATTCCTGACCCGACTCCCACCTGGAGCGACCCGCGTATTGGAAAATGCCCTTGTCTATCTTTACAAGCGGGCCGGTGTCGATTTGATTCGCGAACAAGTCCAGGCCAGTCTACCGAAGGAAGCGGTCCACTTCGATTTTGCACCGAACGGACTACTGGTGTGGTATGGGAGGCGCGAGACGACTCCAGTTCTGTACGATCCCGACGATCCGGTTGAGGAACTCCACCCACGCAATCCGGCCGATCGACACCCGATCCCTGCTGGCACCACTCTGGAAGCTGATCGGTTGATTTTCGCACGCCTGGAGCTGACGTGGAAACAGTGGCTGGCAGTATGGAATGCCCACGATGAGAAAGGGCCACCACGTTTCGGACCCCCAGAATGGGATCTGACCCTGTTGCCTGCCCGCGCAACATAAACTGAATGTCAGCATCACGGCTTCCGTGCATCCTCCCGAGCGATTTGGCATTCGCGCCAAGCTTCAGCATAGCCATCGAAGCCACGCAAGACATGTTCTCCTGCTGCCCGCGCTGCGATCCGCACGCCTTTGTCGGATGGAGAAACGCCACGTGCGCGCAAGAGGCTGGCAGCCTGTGCTGCCACAGCCTCATCGTAACCGACAAGCGCGGGAAGAACCTTTCGCCAATCCCCTCCTAAGTCTTCGATCAACTTTCTGGCGTATTCGCGCGCTGAAGTGTACTGACCATCGCCATCACCATCGACCCACACTGCGCCGGTCAGCCCGATCACACGTTTGCGGACGGTTGTGGAAGTTGGCTGATAGGGTTTCGCGATCGGCCAGAACAGATCATCCACACCCGGCCCAGTTGCCACCGCAACAACATGGACATCGTGCTTCGGTCGCGGCAAGACCCAGCGACCAGACCACTTCTCGCCCCCCTTCCCTTTGTCTTCAATCGCAGTTTCTCGAACCTTCACCCCGTTGATGTATAGCTCCACCCGATCAGCCCTCGTCCATGCGGGACCAAGGACGCGCACGGCAATCGTCATGTCGTCTTTCCCCGTAACCAGATCGCCCGGCCCAAACTTCCCATCGATGGTTATGTCCGTCAGGAGCCCACAACTCACCAGGACATGACCTGCCGCGAAGTTCTTGATCGCTTCCGAAACATCAATCTCCCCCGGACGATCCCCGTTGTTGCAGCGGATGTACGTCCGTCCCTGCCCGACAATGTAACGGCTCACATCGTGCGAATCGCTCGCTCCAACGGGAGTGAGCAATGCTCCACGATTGAGCATTCCAAACCAGTCTCGCACGAGACGCATCGTATCGGTTTGCAAGGCACCGGAGTTCACTACTTCCATTGCATTCGCAGGCAGTTCCCACCCATCGAGGTTTTCGCCCGTGAGCGCGAGATGATGTTCCGGGCCAAACGGACGGAACCCGGCGTGAAGGTCGCGTGGATGGTTCAGGATCACCATCCGGGGTTTCATAGGTTGACCCAGCGCCAGTGCGACGCCCTTCCAGTCTTTCGCCCGATAATCGGGAACCGGCCCACCCGCTGGCAACGGAAACACGTTGAAGTGCCCCACGGACGTGGTGACTTCGTTACCAACAACCGGGGTGAAATGCTTCCGCACACCTGCTTTCGCGGCGACCTGCGTGCAATCGATCTGTTTGTTGTGATCCGTGGCGATTGGCAGGTCGATCCCCTCCCCTGCAACCGTGATG
>DASZJS010000766.1:0-3705 GCA_035947935.1 Gemmata sp.
CTTGCGGGGAAACGAGTCCGCTGGGGGGTAAGCGTGACACGCCCCACCGCAAAAGGTGTGAACCTGGAGTTCGATGTCGGCTGGCAGTCGAGGTTGTGCGGGTTGACCAGGTTCCGTGGTAGGGACATCCACCTTGTGTTCCCGGCAACCCGAAATCCCAAACAGCGAAAGCAATCCAAGAGTTACAGTGAACAAGCCAGCTCGGTGGAATGAGCGATGGGTTCCGGGCATGTCGTTCCCTCCAACCTGTTGTACGTCAGCGGTGTTGGCGGATCGCATCGACGTATCGCTTTGCCAGTGGTTCACCGGGCAAAGCAGGAGCGGTATCTTTTCTGGCAGTGTATAGCGCAATCGCGACATTGCCTTGCTCGGACGCCCCGAGTACGTTCCCGCGCTCCAGTTCCAAAACTCCAGCCAAAGTAGCGAGGTCGCCTCGAGCAACTGTCAGGAACCGGATGTGTCCCAGGCGTTCGCCGAGTTGTGACCGTTCGCGTCCTGCAGTCAGTCGGGCCAGAACGAAATTGGGCGGCGCAGCGAGCCCCACCTCGATCGTGAGCTGCCGTGTTAGAGCAGCGGACAGTGCCGGACCCAGCATGCGTTCTTCTCGTTCGAGTCGCTCGCCAAGCCGGTGCAGCGCTCCTTGTGCCCCCTCATATCGTCCAGCGGCAGTGGACTCGCACAGGTCAAACCAGTCATAAGCGCCAAACTTGTAATTCCACCGATGCCCTCCAGGGTGAGGCTTCCCGGGGATGAAAATGTTCCCAAATACATCGGGATTACCGCGCAATTCTGCTCCATTGAGTATCGCCCGTGCTTCGACAACCTTGCCAGTCCTGAGGAGGATGTCCAGCAGTAGCCCTAAGCCTTCAATCCCATATAAGTCGTGGTGCGATGCAAGCAGTACGTCAATTGCCTTCTGAAGCAGTCCCAATTCCTCCGCAACCTTCGCCCGAGCCAAGGGATCTCCGGAGAGTGTGGCAGTCCGAATCAAGTACCGATTTTCAGCATCCTGAACAGAACCTTCCAGTCGGTCCACAATGCCAAGAACATTCGCAATCCGCTCGGAGTAAGTTTCGTGGCTCTCCCCAGGGTTTGGGCCTGTTCGCCGCATCAAACGGAGATATTCGGTTGAGTGCTTGTATGCGAGATCAAGGACTTGTCCGCGCAAGAACTCACCAGCAAGGAGATCGTGGGCTGGTGCAGAGTCGGGATTCAGCAGCACAGCCTGAACAAGGGCGGCAACGATCTGCGTCCGACGGATTCGAGAGAGTGGTGTGAGTACTTCCCCAACGTCCCGCTCCCAAGTCTGTTCGCTGAGGCGTTGGTATGCTCGCGCAAGCATGAGCCACGCAGTGGAATCTGTGGGATCGCTCTCAATACCAACACGAGCCGCTCGAACGGCAAGTAGGGGTAAGGCTGGTGAACGATCGGTCCTCGGGCTTTGCGAGTCTTCAAATAACCGGAGGTAAACTGTCGCTGCGTCTGCTTCCCAAGAACCGATCCTACCGGCACTGGGTTCGATTAGCCACCAAGGGGCTGGCTCAACCAATGTCGCAGGTCCATTTTCGGCTCTCCGTAGCTGGTCTTGGTGCTTCATCCCAAACGCCATACGTTCGGCGTTGAAGCGGTGGGGCTCGTCAGTAATCCCTTCCGGGGTCAGTAGCACCGCGCCGCCGTCGATACGAACGACATCCCAGCGCTGAGGTTCGCCCGCTGTGACTTGTCGAAGTGCGCTGGTCATCCGTTGAAAGTCGGGATCGTAAAGTACAATCGCTTTAGTCCGATGTGTCTGGAACAACTCAGCGATACGGATGCGATCGACATCTTCATTTGGGAGCAGCCCGATTGCCCGGGATAGAACAGTGTAATCTTCCGCTACGGGGGTAAACAGTGAAAGGCGCGAGTCGAGGAAGCATCTTTCCGCGGGTGCGAACCACGCCAGATAGTGACCGAGGTCGGGGTGAGTTGTGAACACTCTCGCTTCAGCGGATACGTTGGCTTCCTGCCTCCAGTGTGCGATTCCGCTTGCAGCACGCGACAAAGTTGCGTCCGTATGGATATTCCATGCAATCGCACGGTCGCGGTTGTGGAATCCATTCTCCAATCCGAGCCAACCCAGTCCGATGAGAGCGAATCCCGCGACCAGAGCGACAGCCCGACCCAAACGCAGGAATGTTGTCGCGGCGAATGCCTCTCGAAAGTTCAGCCCACAGATTGGCGCACCAACCACCGCGAAAAACGGGATCAGCCGGACTTGCCACGCCGCCAGGATTGCGAAAGTCAGCCACACTGTCGCCCGCCAACTCCGGATGGCATCTCTGTTTATTCCGAACGAAGCAATCCCGAGTACGAGAATGATGAAGAATGCCCACATGGCAAGGTTGTAGCCCCCGGCCGCACCAAGCACTCGCCAGTGCCAGGGCGAAATAAAAACACCGGCAAACTGTGGGTGAGTTGAGAATGAACACATCCATACTGCCGGGGTCAATTCAAAAGGCAAAACGAACGCGTGGATGTGGTGTGGACTCAATAGGCAGGCCAAAATCGAACCTGGAATCAGCCAGGTGGGCCACGCGGTTGGTGGCTCCAGGTTACTTGGCTTTAACTTTCGACCGAGCCAGAACAGCCCGACAAGCATCGGCCCGAGAATAAACCATCCATCCAGATTCACCCACAATGCAATAGCCATCGGGACCGCGCGAAGGGCCCCTCCCCCGCTTCGCAAGCAACACAGACAAGCCGCGAGGAGTAAATACGATGCCATGACCGGCTGTAAAGGCACGCGCTGACTCATCACCAGGACACCGAGAAGTACGCACACCGAGCCGATCCACAGCGCTCCCTTGCCCCGGGTAGCGAGAAGCATGAATCCAGCAGTCACGGTCAAGACACTGGCCTTGATCGCGACCAGTGCTGCTCCCCCAAGCCACTGCCAGGACAGGTAGAAACCGAGATCGAAAAGCCAGGCGTGGTTCGCCCAGTAGCGATTCGCTGTTGTGTAAGCGAATGGGTCGCTGCCAAAACGATACTCTCCGGCAACGAGCATTCGCCCCGTGGCCAGGTGCAACCATACGTCCGAGTTTCGCGCGATGAACGAAGCCGATAGGAACGAGAACAGGAGGAGAAGCCCGATGGTTAAGGCGTCCACGCGCGATCCCCACTGGCCCAAGCGCTGAGTGGAGGATACAGCAGGAAATTGAGAAGGGAGGGAGAGGGTTGCCGACTCCGGCATTCGCAGGCTCCGACTTGGGAGAGATGGATAAAAATATTGTAGTAGGTTCCAGTTACACGGGCATAGGACAAACACCTCCGTGTGAAATGCTTTCCCGTTTTTACATGCACCGGGTTTTGCTCAGTGGCACTTTAATAAATCGGCTATACTCCAATCCAGTACTTCATGGAGTTGCTCATGACCTGGATCAAGACCGTGCCCTATGAAGAGGCCAGCGAGGAACTGCGGCGAATCTACGAATCGGTCCGCGCTCTGTATCCCCAAGAATATGCGGACCCGGTCCAGGCAGTTACCCGGCCTGATGGAGGGTCCGACAGCATTGTTACTGCCCACAGCATCATCCCCGAAGCGATGCGTCATATGATGTCCGGATTTGCCGTTCTCCTTCAGCCCAATCTTCCCTTGACTCGTCGGCAACAGGAAATGATTGCCTCGGTTGTGTCCATTCAGAACCAGTGCTTTTACTGAACGGA
>DASZJS010000767.1:0-6864 GCA_035947935.1 Gemmata sp.
CGTATCTTTCCAGGGTGACCTCCGGAGAGACGACGCGATGGCCGCCGTCCTGGGTGAATCGCTTTGGCTGGCTTTCTAGCACAACCGGCCGGGCAGGCCGGTCGGCCGGTTCGGGGGTGCCACACACCGGGCAGTACGGGAGTCGGGCCACGGGGTGCGTCTGGATTTGCCAGGTTGTGAGATCGAAAGCCTGAATTTTTCCTTCAAGTGCGGGCAGTTCACCACGAGCAACCCAGGTTGCGACAGCGTTCGCCGTCAGGCCGAGGACGGCGTGAAGAGAAGCCGGCGACGATGCGCGATCCGCGACCGATCGCGGCGACCCGGCCTTCCCGTTCAGGTACGTTTCCACCGGTCGATTGTCGCGAAGTCGCTGGGCCAGGCACGTCCAGCAGCCAGTTGTCCCCGGGCGGAACAGCGGCCCGACCCAGACTTGTCGGCCGAACGGCCGGACCAGAAGCCACGCGCGGCCGGTTGCCACCGCAACCGCGTTGAAGCCATCAAGTTCTTCTCGGAGATAGCTATCGGTGAGAACGACATGGAAGGGACTATCGTCCTGAACCTGAACATGGTTGGCGCGGAGAAGGTCGCAAAGCGGACCTGGGTCCGCACCAAACGCCCGAACCGCAACTGGGATCCCTGCCAGCCGCTTGGCCGCCTCCAGCGGGTCCACATGCAGAGCCGACCAGAGAGCGGCCTCGGCTGGTGGGAGTGTGTCGGTGTCCTCGCACAGGTAACCCCGCCGCTCCAACTGGCCGAGGACGTAATACACCTCGGCTGGCGAGGCCGTGTCCTGGAAGTGATCGCATAACTCGTCGGCTGATCGGCCATCGACGGATGGGACGATCAACTCGTAGAGTCTCCCCTTGAGCAAAGTCTGTGTGCCATCAGCAACGACGAATGCCCCCTCGCCGGGGACAATCTGGACGCGGAGGTGGGGCTTGAACCGGGGCTGCGTCAGCATACGGGGGTTGGGCTTGGGGTCGAAGGGGAGCCGGGGTCGGTTCCGCACCGATGCGACTCCAGTAGGACGGGTTGGCGAGGGGTGAGTTGGGCGGATTGTCCAGCCACCCCTCATGTGAATCACACATCCGGGACCAAGAATATCACGCACACCCGCAACCGCACCGCCCACACCGCCCACAGTAGTGGGAGTATCCGCAGTAGCAATACCCCACCGCAGTTGGCACGAGTTCTTCCTCGGCTAGGTCACCGGATGGGCAAGCCGGAAGGATCAGGTGCTGGACCCCTGGTGCGTCCTCGACCACTCGCAACTCGACCTCGGATGCCGGTTCGATTCCGTGTTCCCGCAGGACCGCCTGCGGATCGGCCACGAGGCGGGCCTTGAACTCCGGATCTGTCCAGGCCCGGGCCACGATCAGCCCCCACTGCTTCTGCTGGAATCGTTCCTGTTTGGTCACGGTTAATCCCTCTCAGAATGAACAGCCAAGGATCCGGTCTCACCCCGTGTGAGACCGGGAAGTCCGATGCCCGGATGCTGGGCACATGGCATACCACTGCGCATGCTCGGTGACAGTATTGAGCAGAATGGTGCGTAGCGGAACCATTTGTGACACTTCGAGGAAGTCGAGTCTTCCGATCCGTTCCAAACCCGGCTTGTTGACTCTCATCATCTCACCGATTCCCTTTCGGTTAATCTGCGAATCGTAAGCAAACAGTGCGCCATAGCATCTTTAACTGATCCAATAATTCTTTGAGCCCCAAGGCACCTTTTTCGCACAACGGTGCTGCTGCCGTCGGCAGCAGGGCATCCTGACTCGGACCCGGCCCCAACCGTTTGGCGTGTCTTCCTGATCCCTCGTCGCACGGGAGATTGGGTTTGGTGATATTCGGCGATTCCCTGGTTTAGAGGAGATCAAAGATGATCAAGTTCGGAACGTGGGTGACAGCGATGGCCGCCGTCGCCTTGGTGACTGCCCCTGCCCATCCGGCGGACGACAGCGAGTTGATCGCCGAGTCCGGGGCGTTGGAGATCGTGCTACTGCGGCAACACGATGTGCAGAAGGACTTGAAGCTCACCGACGTACATGGGAAAAAGATCCACGAATTCGCCAGCCAGCAGTGGAAGAAGGCCCTTGAGATCCACAAGTTACCGGCGAATGAGCAGGACGCGAAATACGATGTGCTGACCAAGGAGAACGACAAATTCCTGTCCGACCTCCTGACGCCAGAGCAGCGGAAGAGGCTGGACCAGATTGGCATGCAGGTGGCTGGTCTGCTGTGGGCGGGCCGCCCGGAGCTTGCCTCATCGCTCAAGCTGACCAGCGACCAGAAGAAGACGCTGCAAGACCTGCACAAGGAGGCCCACAAGGAGGCCAAGGCGATCCTCAAAGAGGCCAAGGATGACGATACCAAACACGAGGAGTTGAAGAAACTCCACGAGACCAACCGCAAGCGGCTCATGAGCTTGTTGACTCCAGAGCAACAGGAGACATGGAAAGGCTTGACCGGCCCCGAATTCAAGGGAGAACTCCACTTCTCCGCCCCGAAGAAGGACTGATACTCGGCGACCGGTGAGGGACGCAGACAATTGCCTGCGTCCTTCTCGAGATCGCTTGGACGCTCTCATCTCACACCGTTTCCTCTTCGCAAACACTTCCACTGACCGTGCCTTTTCCTGTGGTTCGGGTTCTGTAGTGGCTTTGTGCCTCTAAACAACAACTCGATCCCAGAATCGACGCTTGAGTCGGGTTGCCGCAGGAGTCGAGATGATGTTTCCGCGTAGGTCGAGGTAAATTAGCCCACCCAGATACGGGGATTCTGCCAAGGCATCGGCTCCATCATCCTCAATCAGATTAGAACTCAGATCGAGGTGGGCGAGGTTCCGCAGGTGCGGGCTATTCGCGAGCGATGTTGCTCCGAGATCGCCGAGCCGATTCTCGCGCAGATCGAGATCGCGGAGGTTGGCAACTGCCTTTGAATCTGCCAGAATCGCGGCAACGGTTGGGGAGAGATAGTTTCCGCCCAGAGTCAGACTTCGCAGGTCAGACAGGTACTCTGCTTCACTCAGCGCCCGGACGCCGTCCTCTTCCGGCCTGGTGCGTAGCAGGTGCAAACTTCGCAGATGCGGCAAATGTGCCCTTGCCACCGCACCGACAGCCTCAGCACCGAGATTGTTGTCGCTGAGGTCGAGATCCTCGACGAGTGAGAGGGCGGGTGCCGCAGTCAGCCGCCTCAGTTGTTCGCCGCTCAGCCGGTTCCCCGAAAGGTCGAGCGTCTTCAGTCGAGGTGGGTCGGCTAACTGGATCAATTCGTTTACCAGCGTCAGGTCACTCGCCCTGTCAGCCCGACAACTCAGGGTAGTCAATTGCTTGAAGGTGTGGCTCCGAACAATTGCGCTTGCGGTGTCATCTGTGCTAAGTGCCGCCCCGATATGCAACTCCTTCAACCGCTCGTAGTGGGCGGAACCGAACAATCGTCTAGCGCTCTGCCCCCCCAACCCCTCCACGACCGACAGTCGTATGAGCCTGTTTCGCCAGGGGCACTTCGCGAATGTGGTTACTTCAGCCAGACGGGGAGCGACCAATTCCACCGCTTCGATCGGTGCCAGAGCGAACAACTCGTCGGCGTGATCCACAAACGCTGCCGCACTATTGGACTGGATGGCGGCGGGAAACCCTCGACGGAACGGTTCGCGTGCCCAACTCAACCTTTCGGGAAGTGCAGGCAGTTCGTCAATCAGCCAGGTACCGAACATCTTGTCCGGGTCGAGGTATCGAACGCGAATCCAGACAGGATCGTACTCGGGAACTTTGGCAAATTCTATCTGGCATCGGATGAACGCAGCTCGTCGGGCGTCACCCTCTTCTTCGAGTGCGTCGGCGTAAATGAGTCGCAGGGTATCATCGTCCGGGTTGTCCAGAATTGCCCGGAACAGAGCTTCACGATCCGTCACAAGATTATCCCAGGAGAGGCCCACCCCGTCGCTAATGCTTCGGGTTTGCCCGGAGAAAGAGATTAGTGTCCTGGCGAACCCGGAGCGTGAGCGACGGGGTGAACTCTAACACGATACCCGTTGACCGAACCGCTCCACGAGTACCCGACGGGTTTTGTCGCTGAACGGTCGGTCTCTGGTATGGCTCGTCAGGTTCAGCCTGAGCAACTCGTTCAAATAAGGCGATTCCGCAAGAGCCAAGGCACCGGCATCGGTCAATTCGGCATCCTCAAGATTCAATTCCAGGAGTCCAGACAGACCCTTGGCGTTCGCCAGTGCCGTGGCTCCCGCATCCCTGACATGATTATTCGCCAGGTTGAGTACCCGCACCCCAGGAGCAGCAGCAGACTCCGCCACCAGTTTGATGGCGACCGGGCCAAGGCGGTTCGCGGACAGATCGAGACTTCGCACTCCAGTTAGCCCGTTTGTTTCGACGAGATCCCGGATACCGGGCACACCCGGGCGCGTTTTGCCCAGGTTCAGCACTCGCAGCCCGCGGAGGACTCCGCTCTCGGCAAGCGATTGGACACCTGCCACACCAAGCTGTGGATTGTCTGAGAGATCGAGCGTTTGCAAACCGTGCATTACTGGAAGTGCAAACAAATGGGGGGCATCCGCATGGTCGATGCGATTCGATTTCAGGGACAGCCGGGACAGAGTTCCGGGTTCGCGGGCCGCAGCGAGTGCATCCACGATGAGTGCTGGAGGAATGACGTTGGATCGCAATTCCAGTTCGGTAAGTTGCGGGAAGATGGTGGATTGGGTGAGCGCTCCGAGCCCTTCGGCCGTGATCGCATCGAACTCGAAGGCGAGTTCCACCAACTTCGTCGCATTCGGCGAGTTCCCAAGTTGGGCAATCGCATCGGCCCCGAACCGGCCCAGCGAGAATTCCAGCCGACGGATTCGGGTGAAGTGCGGCCAATCCGCGAGGGTTGCGATAGTGGGCTGATTCCGGGTATCGATTTCAAGGATTTCCAGTGCCTGAATGGGCGCGGCATCGAATACTGTCGCCCCATCGCCGCTGAATGCTTCCAGGGACCGCACAGCCAACTTCCAGGGGAATCCCCGGCGAAACTCGAACTTCTCCCAGCCATATCCGCCAGGCACCTTGGGGAGAGTGTGTGCCATACCCCAGCCGGTAAACATATCCGGGTGAAGTTGACGGGTCGAAACGTGGAGTGGATCGTATTCGTGAACGCGAGCAAGCGCGATTTGAGTGCGAATGAACGCTGCCCGCGCTGTCCCGGCTCCAGGTGATGAATTGAGTAAAGAATCACCTTCTTCCTCAATCAGGTCGGCATAGGCGAGGCGTGGGGTGTCCTCGTCCGGGTGCGCGCAAATGGCGCGGTACAGGGCATCGTGCTGACAGCTCATCAAATCCTTCGTGTGCGATCGATTCCAAATCCACCACGCGCAGTCTACGCTGCTCAGCGGGGCGCGCCTATGCCAGTGGCTTCGAGTTAGGAGCTTCGAGTCAGGGGGGCTTCGAGCAGGGGCAAGTAATCAGGGGCAAGGGGCAAAGAAGAACAGAAAGGGGAGAAACAACGGGTCTTGCTTTTGTCTTTTCCCTCTTCTCTTGCCCCTGTCCCCTCAAAAGATCACGGTTTCTTGGGGTCGTTGGCGTTTTCCGGTGTGTAACGATAGTACACTTCCAGGGTCAAGAGGCACAGGGCGGTGGTTCCCAACTTGCCGCAATCCGGACCGATAAACGGACCTCGTTCCGGAGGCCAACTTCCGCGATTGGTCGGAGTCCGATCCTGGAGAGAAATGAGCCAGTCCTGAACACCGCCTTTGCGCGTGCCATCGGCAGCCTTCGGTCCTTCATTCCACGTTGACCACTCCTCTTTGCCGTAAAACCGCACCACCTGGGTAGCGTAGTAGTAGTAGTACATGTCGAATGGTGGCTTTTTTTGGGGACTGGGTGCCCGCATCATCAGCCCTTTCACACCCTCAGCAAATCCACGATTGTCCGATCTCCACTCATCGATGTAGTAACGCATCAGCAATCCAATGGCGGTCAGGTTCGTGGCCGGAGACGCACCGCCGCTATTTTGGTACCCATACATGGATTTGAGAGGCCCTGCTCCGGAAAAGTTCAGAAACCCGATCGCCTTGTCGATCACTCTCTTGTCCACTTTGATGTCCTGGGTGAGGCTGGCTGCGTGAAGTGCCTGGATTTGCCAGCCAACGATGGAGTTATCGCCTGTTGTGTTGGGCTGATACCCCCAACTTCCGTTCTGTCCCTGGACCTTCTGGATGAAATCGATTGTGGATTGGGCAGTCGCGAGTAGCTTCTTGTCTTGAGTCAGTCCATACGCCTCGCATAGAGCCAGCGTGGCAATGCCTTGGCCATACATCGTGCTGGCTCCGCTGAATCTGCCATCGTTATTCACATCTTTGATGAGCCAGTCGAGCCCGGCCTGGACAGTCTGCTGGTATCGCCCCGCTTTGTGAGACTGACCCGCTCCCAAAAACGCCAGTAAGGCCATACCCGTTGCCGCCGATGTCTCACCGGGCATCGCACCATCGTAAACCCACGACCCATCTTTCTTCTGCATCTGCGTGAGCCAGGCAAGCCCAAGCATGACCGCCTCTTCGCTGGCCTCGCTGCCGCCAAACTCCTTCAGTAAACGTGTCTTCTCCTTGCCCGTGCGACCGCCAAAGCCGCCCGGGTCTTCCTTCTTGGGCGGGTCATCCGCGGCGGCAGTTGCCTGTTCCAGAGTGGAATGGGACCAACCCGCGAGAACCAGAATCAGCAACATCAAGCTGAGGGAAAGACGAGACACGAGACACCTCCACGGTGTTTGAGTGGAATTGTCAGTGAAGTTTACTCGAATCTCTAAGTGACGAGAATCAGAAATTGACCATCCAGGAGCATTAACAATCAAAATATCTTTTTGGTGATTTGCTGC
>DASZJS010000768.1:0-9898 GCA_035947935.1 Gemmata sp.
GGGATTCTCGTCGAGGCAGGCAAAGTCTCGACCTCGGTGTTGCATCTGCAAACGGGTTGCAAGATCAAGGGTAAAGTTGTCAACGCGGATGGTAGTCCGTCCGCGAATCTCGATGTGAGTTGTCACTCCGCGGCACGGCCACATTCTGGGGGCATCGAATCGGTGGAAACGAAGGGCGATGGTACCTTTGAATTCTTCCTCCCTCCCGGTCGGGCATACTTCTACGTCATTCAGTATGTCAAGAAGACCAAACTCAATCCGTTCGGAGTTGGTAATTCCGCCCACGCATATATCAAGGTTTCAGCCACCGAAGACGCAGCACCGATCGAACTCAAGCTTCAGGCCTCGGAATCAAAATTCGGCGACACCGAGTGGCTCAATCGCTCGACACCAGGGACTCAAATCGTGCGTCGGATCGGCAACCAGGATGTGACCGGTACCGTTGTCGATGCAGATGGAAAGCCAATCAAAGATGCCATGGTCTTTCGCGAAGATGGCCCAATTGTCAAGACGAACGAGAAAGGTGAATTCCGCGTCGAAACCCTGAAAGGCACTCAGTTCATCATGCACGCCTTCGCGCCTGGTCATCACCTCTGGTTCGGCACGCCGACTTCGGGCGACATGCTCAAGATCGTACTCGAACCAAAATCTGCCCCAATTCCGGCCAAGGAGAAGCCAAAGTCCGATCCGCCGGTGAAGGGAGTTAAGGTGTGGCCGCACTTCGCAAAGATGGTCGGCGACGATAAAGCCGCACGCGAACTCTTCGACCGAATCGTTGCGAACCCCGCAAATCTGGCAATTCTTGAGAAGACAACAGGAGGAGATCCTGATCTGCTCAAGACCTATCTTGTTCGCCGCGATGAACTCAACACTGCCGCGAAAAGGAAGAATCCACCCCTGGACGAAATTGCGGCCTGGCTTCTGCTTGGCACCTATCCTGGAACAACAGGGGGTGATGACACGTTGCTCCGTTTCCTCGACTTCGAGTTGGCATCAAATCCACTCTTTGTGGATGCCGCTGGGGTCGATGCAATGGGGGCAAAGAGTCCGGTCGGTCAGCCACTCCGCAAGCTGGTCGCTGTGTGGCTGGCCAATCACAGCGACGAGTTTTCGGCGGTCAAGGCAGGTTTGGGAATCTCGGTGGAGTACGATATCCCGGAAGCACTCACCATCGCTCGGCGTGTAATCAAAGGCATCACCGGTACAAAACTCGTCCAGGGACCGCAGGCAAACTCGTCCTTAATGCTTCGCGGTCTTGGAATGCTCGTGGTTGGGAAATACGGGTCGAAGGATGATGTCGCGTTGTTGCAGCCATACTTCAAAGATGGCGGCGAGTTCTACGCCATCATTCGCGAGAAGCCGGGCGAGCGGCGGCCAGGGTATGCAGTGCCGATCGAAGGAAAAGACGTGACCATACAGGTCGGTGACGTGGCCCTCGCGATGGCGATTCATCTTCGCGGTGGAGATCCGCGCGAGTTCCGATTCCTCTGGCCCACAGCGCTGGATGGCGTGAAGATCACCGGCCCGTATCGCCTGGGGATGATTGGTTTCATTTCAACCGCCGACCGCACGGTTGCTCACAAGAAAGCAAAGGAATGGCTGGAAAAGCCACCAATGTGACGGGCTCGTTTCACAGAGCGGGTCGTCGTTACTTGGACTGGCTGGCATTCCGTTATGAACGATTTCCGCGCGCGCTCGGCTCGATCAATTCGTCTTGATATATACGTGGCGTACTCCGAAACCGATTCGAGGAAGTGTCGTGAAAAAATATGCCACCGTCGCTGCCGTGACTCTTCTTCTGGCTTCGTCTTCGCCCGTCCTCGCATTGGGCACAGAATCGTTTGGAAACGCTCCTGTCGTCAATCAGCCCGAATGGGCCAAGGGCGTTCTCGATGTCGTCAATTTGAATAGCCGCGTCTATTCGGTGTGGGTCAACGGCAACGAACACTTTTACTATTCGGGCAATGCCCGTGAACTCAATGAGGCGATCAGAAAGTTCGGCGACATCCAGGCGGACGTTCATCGGCTCATTCTCCTGCCTGGCACCGGGAAGACGCAAACATTTGCTGGCAAGCCGGTCCCTTATGATTGGCAACTCCACGTTCCGAGTGGAATCTACAAAGCTGTGTCAAAACAGAACCATGCCGAGATGACAGTATACGTCAACGGCTTGAAGCCCCAGGCAATTCAGGAGCCGAAGCGGATCGCCAATTGGCTGCGCCAGCTCGATGATGAGTTCCCAGTACGCGAAGAGGCCCAGAAAGAACTTGAGAAGCTGGGCAACGATGCCAAGCCTCTCTTACGCGAAGCGCTCAAGAATCAACCGAGTCCGGAAACTCGCCGCCGTATCGAGACGATGCTGGGGAAATTGCGCGGAATTGATGTGACCGACTTGCAAATACCCAAGGGCGTTGAAGTTGTCATCATGGACGACCTGCTGGCCGAATATTGGAAGGGATCGAAAGACCCCGATCAACACATCTGTTCCGGTGCCCTTTATGGATTGAGCAGTTTCGCGTCTTATGACGCCAAAATCGTACCCGCTTTGATCGAGATGCTGAAGAAAGACAAAAACGAATACATCCGCCGCGTAGCTGCTTCTTGCCTGGGCGATCTTGACATCTCGACAGAGGCGGTCGTGACCGCGCTCAAAGAGGGACTGACAGATCCTGACGCCAACATTCGTAACCATTTTCAGGCCACGTTGGAACGAATCGAAAAAGCGAAGGAGAAACGTGAGCAATCGAAGGAGAAGCCTGAACAAGAGGATCGCCTGAAGCGGGAGCGCGCGATTTCCAAAGAGATTGCCGAGTTCAAGAAGGCCATCGGCGAAAAAAAGTAGGGGCTGACCCGCTTTTCGCCCGATGCCCGTCCAAGCCGGAAGTAAGTTACCAAGTCTGGATCAGAGACAATGGTTAGTCTTTGATCTCCAGTGCTGCCAGGGCCAGTGTGCCCAGGCCATAAAACGTATACTCCACATCAGTCTGCTCATCCCACAATCCGCCACGAAAACCGCCTATTGGCCGTTCGCACTCCTCGGCGTAACTGCGCACCGCTGGCCAGTCGAGTCGGTCGGCAGCTCCGAGTTGGTCGAGGGTCCAACCGCCCGTGAAGGTGGAGAGCAGATCGGCTGCCGGAATGCGGTCGTTCGCCCGCAGCCCACCTTCAAACGGCGAAGGCAACCCCGCCAGAAAGTCCGCGGTTCCGCTGCGGGCGGTATCATCGAGTTCTCCGAGAATCTGGAGCAATCCAACCCCCGCAGCCGTGGGATTGGTGCCGCTCCGTTTCATTGCGGAAATCTCGACGTAGCCGCCATCAGCCCTGCGGCGAGTTTTCACGAACGATGCCAGTTTGTTCGGGTCGGGGATCGGGCGGTCGAGAAGTTGTAGACAGAGGGCAACGAGGAAACTCGTGTAGGTGCTGCCGTGCGGCACGCTCGGCGCTTTGCCATAGCCGCCATCCGGGGTGCGGAAGGTTTCCAGTGTCGCGGCGACGCGGTCCCGCCAGTCCGAAGGAGCATCGGCCAACACGTCGGGACCGCCACCGAGTGGCACGAGATAACAACTCACAAGCAGCGAGAAGAAATCGACAACGCCCGCTGAACCGCTCAGTTTCCCTCGCAGAAACTCGCCCGTTCGCCCACACATTTCGGGGTTCAATGCCTGCAACACCGCCAGCGATCGCAGGGCAAAACCGGTGTAATAGAGGTCCGATCCACCCTCGCGCCCGGAAAAGCCGCCATCTGGGTTCTGGGCTTCGAGCAAATACGTTGTGTTTCGCTCGCGCACGTCCACGGGCAGACGCTCGACCCCATCCAGAAGGCGGGTTGTCAGTCGGGTCAGGTAAGGTTCCACTTCAGCTTCAGCCACAGCTCATCCTTCCAGTTTCGCACGGATCTCCGGAGGGATCTCCGCCGATTCCAACTTGTCGGGTTCGGTAGTGCGACAGAATACAGCCGTGATCCGCCCCGTTGCCAGCAATTCGCCTCGTGTATTGGTAAAGTCGAATCGATAGCTCACCGATTTCCGTCCGAGCTTCTCCACTCGTACCGCGATCGTCAGCACATCGGCAAACTTTGCTGGCTTCTGGTAATCGCAGGCGGCAGACACACGCGGGAACCCAAACTTTCCGCCAGCATCGCGCCAACTGACCGATAGCCCCCGGGCAATGAGGAAATCCGTCTCGGCGACTTCCATGAAGCGAAAGAAGTTGGCGAAGTGCATGATCCCGGCCATGTCGGTATCGCCGAACTCGACGCGGCGAGTGGTTGTGAAAGGAGTCATGAATGAGGGATGCAGCTCTGGGTTGGAAGGACAGGAATTTGGACGCAGTTCACAGTAGGCAGCAGGAAAAACAAGGAGAGATTGGCCGCAAAAAAGCACAAAACGCACATAATAAGACAGATTGAAAACCATTTAAAACAAGCAATTATATTGATATCAGTGAAGATGGTATGACCTCATTCTTCCCATTCTATTTTGTGGTTTTTGTGCTTTTTTGCGGCCAATCTCTTTGTTCTGTTATTCCCGTTTCCACAAAGCGTTCCAGAATCGCGATGGTTTCCTTTGCCATCGCACTGGCGGTGAACCGCTCGCGAACCGCAGCCTCACCTGACCTTCCCGCTCGGTCGCGGAATTCATGATCGGTCAGGATTCCTCGCAGCGCATCCGCAAGCGCGGCGGTGTTGTCTGGCTCGACCAGAACGCCGCCGTTGGCGGCTTCGATCAGTTCGGGGAACGAGCCGTGTCGCGGCTGAACCACGGGAATCCCATTCGCCCAGGCTTCGAGAATGTAGAGCCCTTTTGGTTCGTGGTAGGTGGTCGGCACGGACAACAGATCCACGGACTGGAGAAACTGCACCTTGTCGGCGTGGGTGGGGCAATCCATGTGTTCAAATTCGCCAGTCAGCCCCGCAGCGTTCAGTTTCTCGACTTGCTTCTGATAGAAGGGTCGATGGTTTTCCCCGAGCCAGCCGCCGGCCTTCAGTTTCACCGGCGGGATGCCCGGTATCTGTCTCAGCGTGATAAACGCATCGACGATGTTGTGAAAACCCTTCTCGGGACAGATGCGGGCGAAGTATCCGATGGTGAGCGGATGCTCGGTGCGAACGAGCCGCGAGCCACCATGCCCTATCAGGTTCAGGCCAGGATAGACAACGTGCATCAGTTTGCGTGAAACACCAAGATACCCGGCCATGTAGTCGGCATAATAATGGCTGGTGCAGATAAAACCGGAAACCGATTTACAGTTCTCGCGGATCAGTTCGATGCACCTCTTGCGATCGGCTTCTGGAAGGGCATCGAGAAAGATGTCATCGCCCTGGAGAGTCACACAAACCGGCACGGAGAGTTGTCGCTCCAGTTCCGGAATGATTCCCGAGAGTAGCGCGTTCGTCAGCACAATGGTTTCGGGATTCATCTCATCGACGAGCCACTCGACGAGTTTGTCCACTTCCTTCCGCTGCTTCCCATCTTCGCCCTGGAGCATGGAGATGGTGAGTTGTCCGAGTTCGCTGTACTTGGTTCTTGCAGCGAAGCGCGACACCCATCGCAGCAGCCAGCGGAAGTTCAACAGTCGGTCGAACAGCCAGGGCGTGTGACGGAAAAGCCAGAATTTCTGTTCGAGGTAGACGTTGATCCCCCCAAAGAAGATTCGTTGCTGGCTGACATCCACCTCATCGGTGCGGATTGGGGTGTAGGTGGGAATCAGGATGGCATCGTGTCCTGCTTTGCACAGCGCGGCAACGAGTGTGTTGTCGCGCATGCAACTGCCGCAATACATGCCAGCAGCCCCGGCAGTGATATAAGCAATCCGCATGACTCATCCCCTCCTGGGAATAGTAGGGATCGAGTTGGGCATGTTACACAAAACTGGACCATTCCGTTAAGATCGGAGCATGGTATGGGGGTTGAGGGGAAATCCCCAGAGTTGCAAGATTGCTGCCGGAGGGAGAGCCAAATGAACGTAACCTCATGCTGTCCGGGGAAACAGTCCAAAGACCGAATTGAGCTTGCCAGAGCGTTCTGGTAAGTCTCGCCAACGAGCCCTGGTCTTTTCAATCCCCCGGACAACATTGATAAACAGGCGAATGTTAACTTTTGGTCGCGTCGAGTTGCAAAAAGTGAACTATATTTGATATAGGACGAACCGCATCGACCGCGCCCTCCGATCGCGGCTCAATTCATTTCTTTCAATTTACGACTGATATGCCAGCAATAACACCTCCAGCTTCGACCACTGAGTTTCTTGAACTCGTGCGTGGGAGTGGGATTCTGAGAGCCGGATCACTTGAGGAGCGGTTGGCGGCGATTTCCAACTTGCCGCCGGACCCAAATCGCTGTGCGCAAATCCTGATCCAGCAAGGAATACTCACCCGTTTTCAGGCCAGTCAACTCCTGGCAGGGCGTCACAAGGGCTTTCGGCTTGGCTCCTACATCATTCAGGATCGGCTCGGACAAGGAGGAATGGGCGCTGTTTACCTCGCTGAACATGAAACGCTTCGGCGAAGAGTGGCCCTCAAGGTTCTCCCACCGCAACGGGGTTCGGACCATCGTGTGAATGTAGAGCGATTCCTCCGGGAAGCTCGAGCAGCAGCGGCTCTCGATCACCCGAACATTGTCCGGATTCACGATATTTCCCATCAAGGAGACATCCATTATCTGGGGTTGGAATACGTCGAGGGGCAGACCCTGGATCAACTCTTGAAACGAGGCGGCCCGATCTCTCCTTCGCTAGCAGTTGGATTCATTGCTCAGGCTGCGGCTGGTCTCCAACACGCACACGAAAAAGGGTTTGTCCATCGGGATATCAAACCGTCCAATCTGATCCTCGCCAAGGACGGTACAGTCAAGATCCTCGATATGGGGCTGGCCCGATCGTTCACCAACACAGAGGATCACTTAACCGAACACATGGATAAGGGAGCGGTCGTGGGGACGGCGGACTACATCGCCCCCGAACAGGCTCTTGGCGATCCTCAGGTTGATGTTCGTGCTGACATCTACAGCCTCGGAGCAACATTTTTCGCACTGATTACTGGTAAACCGCCATTTGAAGGAAGTACCTCTCAGAAGCTGGTCCAACATCAGATGAAGCTGGTCCCGGACTTGAGTGACCGCGACCCGACATTTCCACCCAAACTCGCCCGTGTCGTGGCGAAGATGATGGCTAAAAAGCCGGGAGAGCGGTATCAGACACCGGGAGAGGTGATCTCCGCGCTTGCGCCTTGGCTGTCCGATGATGGTGGGCATAAAGTGGTGGTTGGGCTTTCGGGGACTGACCAGGGCAGCTCAGGGCGGCTTCAGGAGACGCTCGATGAGATCGCGAGCAAGCGGACGAAACGAACCAGCGTCCGGTTACCGGTTCGAAGCAATCGGATCAAATGGGTCGGGGGTATCGCAGCGCTCTTGCTCGCGATCGGAGTAGTTGCTTACGCGGCATGGCCGACCCCAAAAAAGACTGAAACCAGCCTCACCGCCCCGCCTTCTCAGCCTTCACAGGATCCGCCCCCGATCACGGGACAGACCCCCTCTGAGGACAGCAAACCAGTCACACAACCGACACCCCAGTCCACCCCTAAAGTCTCCATCAAGGCCGGGGTCGATGGTTTCCACGTTCAAACCGCAAAGTACGAAGCTGTTGTCGATAAGCTCGATGGGTGTCTCAGTAGCTTCCGCATCGGAGGAGTTGAATTCCTCCGAAACGGAGCTCCACTGTCGGGTGGACGGACAACTGCCCGCGGAGGTTATTTCTACTCCGATAAGGATGGCCATCAGGGGCTGGTCAAGCTGACCGACATCAAACAACAACCCGCCCAGAACGTCATTGTCGCCACAGGCGGCTCGTTCTCGGTTCGCTATGAGTTCGGCCCGAATGCTCTGACTGTGACAGGGCAGAACGCGACAGACGACACTGTGCCGTATTACCTCCTCATCGACTCGGCCGCGGTTTACGATGTGGTCAACGATAAGGGGGAACAGCTTTCGGTCCCTGTGGCTCGGAATCAATCCGAACCGCTCGATCCGAAGTGGCGGACGACCACCTGGATCGCCAGTGGCGCCAGTCTCAAAGTCACGGATCAAACGGATGATGGCACCACCCGCATTTGGGGGCCGTTTTCCGAGTTCCGCTCCCAGGTTTGGGAGGCCGATGCAAAAACCTATAACCGTGTTCATTTCACATTGGAACCGTCTTACGCATTCGAGCAACCAAAACCGGTACTAACGCCAGGTGGAGTGCTTGTGACACGAGCTGGGCCGGCTCGACGGATTCTGACCGAACTCTACGAGGCGACGGTGGACTCGGATGCCTGTATGCCGAGTCTGCGGATCGATGGAGTCGAAGTTCTGCGGGCAAACATTGATGTTTCGAGGGGGGTCTATTTCCTCCCGGGCTTCCGGTTGCCACCGTTCGACATCAAACAACCCTCTCCCACTACGATCACCGCCGTGAGCGACCAGGCAGCGATCCAGTATGACTTCGGCCCCAACAAAATGACCTGGACAGTCGAGAATAAGTCGAGCCAGGGGATGCCGTTCTTCGTCGTCATGGACACAACGGTTACCGCCGTCCGGAACGACAAGGATGAATGGGCCAAAACGCCGGCCCACTCGACCAATGTGATCGATCCTAAGTGGGCGACCACCACCTGGTACGCTGGGCGGGCGAAAATGAAGATGACCGGCGGCACCAAGGTCTGGGGACCGTGGCAGGAAAAGTATCAGGTCTGGGAAGCAACGCTCGCGTCCAAGGAAAAACGAGTAATCACCGTCGAACTCGGCCTGACGGATGCCGCCGAGGCAAGCAAACTGGGGGATATCACAGGGGTCAAGCCGGTGCTGGCCACTGACCTGACCCTGGATGCTCCTGTGGACTATCAGGTCTTTCAGCGGCGAACAAAACTTCAGGGAACGATGACTGTCAGTGGTCGGGTCCGCTCAGCATACGATCGCTTGGAATCGCGAACGCTCGGGAAATCGCTCCGGGGGGCCTTGCCCGATCAGTGGCATGAGATCCCACTCGCGGAAAAGGCCAGATCGTTCGAGACAACGGTTCCAGTTCCTGCTGGCGGTTGGTACAAGGTGGAAGTCCGCGCTCTCAAGGACGGTAAAGTTGTCGGACAGACCACGGTTGACCATGTCGGGATTGGGGAGGTTTTCATCGG
This sequence comes from Gemmata sp., assembly GCA_035947935.1. Taxonomy (GTDB): domain Bacteria; phylum Planctomycetota; class Planctomycetia; order Gemmatales; family Gemmataceae; genus Gemmata. Next base: position 9,164 of record DASZJS010000768.1, read on the forward strand.
GGCCGGGCAATCCAACTCCACCAACTGCGGTCAGGAGCGGATTCGACAGACTTCTGGGATGGTGGCATCATTCAGCGGCACAGGCTGGCAGTTGGGAGACGATCCGCAACCCGGCGTCCACGACAACACCACCGGTGGGAGCTATTGGCCTGCATTCGGCGATGCGATGTATGAGGAGTATCAGGTTCCGATCGGGATTGCATCAACCGGCCATTCCGGCACGAGCGTGAACCAGTGGGCTCCGGGCAGCGACCTCTGTCGCTGGACGACCGGGCGGATGAATCAATTGGGAAAGAACGGATTCCGGGCGGTGTTGTGGCATCAAGGCGAATCGGACGTGGGGATGCCGGCCGAGGAGTACGCTCGCAAGATGACGGCTCTGATCCAGGAGACGCGAAAGTCAACTGGCTGGGAGGTGCCGTGGTTTGTGGCCCAGGTGTCTTACCATAACCCAAACCAGGTTTCATTTCCGAACCCGCGCGCCGGTCAGAAAAAGCTCTGGGAAACCGGAATGGCCTTCGAGGGTCCGGATACTGACACCCTCACGGGCGACAACCGCGATGAGGGAGGGAAGGGCATTCACTTCAGCCCCAAGGGTCTGCGGACGCATGGGAAGATGTGGGCCGAGAAGGTTGCCGTGTATCTGGATAAGGAACTGGCCAAGTAATGCTTGGGTGTTTTCCTTCACATCTGATTCGTGAAACTGTGATTTCAATCTGAACTGGTTGCACAGCG
>DASZJS010000769.1:0-5910 GCA_035947935.1 Gemmata sp.
ACGGCGATCTCGTGGATGGAAAGGCAAAGGATGAGTTGCTGAACGCTTCCACGCATATCGCCATGTTTGCCCCGGACGACAGGGCAGCGGTCGAGACGGCCTATTTGATGGTTCTGACGCGCCGACCGACGGAGAAGGAAAGCGATTACTTTGCCGACAAGCTCTCTGGCAGCAGTGGCGATGAACGCAAACGAAGGCTGGCAGATTTGTTTTGGGTGTTGTTCAATTCATCGGAAGTGGCGTTCAACAAGTGACTTGATCGATTGAAGAATTCCCTGCGATGCCCTTGTAACATTCAAGAGTGTTCAGGGAAGCAACTCGGAAACAGTAATGTTGCCGTTCGGGACTGCAAGCGGTGCGATGGTTTCGGTTGAGCCAAGACTGAAATGCGTTTGATAGGCGGAGGCACCAAGCCCCTTGGGCAGTTGAACGGGATCGCGAAAGACCAGCAATCGCTTCCCATCAAGATCCAGCACCCAGTACTCTGGTACTCCTGCCGTGGCATACAGTTCCGCTTTCGTCGTTGTGTCGTAGAAGAGTGTCGTATCTGAAACCTCCACAATCAACATGGCCCGCTGGGGGTGGTCAGCATAATCCGCAATCCGACCGGGAATGACAGAAACATCTGGCTGCGGATGGGAGTCTGTCATCGCCAGCGGGTTCTGGGTATTGATCCAGCCTTGCCCGGCGAATATTACACGCAAAACATCGCCAACCTTCGTTGTCCCAACCGTATGGAACCAGTTAATCGGGCTCATTTCAAAGATCTCTCCGTAGATCAGTTCAACACGCTTGCCCTGGAAAAAACCCAGTTCGCCAAGCTTGTAATATTGCTCCGTGGTCCACGTCAACGGATGGGGACCGACCTCCGCTTGTGGTGGCGAGATTGTGGCTGTGGTCATGGCGTTCACCTCCTGCCGTTAGCCTACCCTTAAGGTTCACTTCACACCAGATCGACACAGTGTCGGGAAAGCGAACGACTTGCCGATAGGTTCGCTAATAGCAGTGATGAACGCAAACGAAGGCTGGCGGATTTGTTTTGTGTGGGCAGATACCTCCGCTCTCGCACAGCCTGATAAACTCACACCGGGCGTAATCATCAAGGTAAGCACGCTTCTCCTCTTACCCCGAAATCTGGTCTTTCCTCCTCAATCAAGAAACCTGAGTCCCCGAACAAGGTATGTAACTGTGAGACGCTCTTGTTTGGGGGGATGTCGTGGAATCACTGAAAGACGCGATTACTGTTCCCGGATTGAATCGCCGCGGTTTCCTGGCAGGGACTGGTGCAGCCTGTTTGGGATGGTTGACACCCCTTGGGACTGCGCTGGCACGAGTCGCGGAGAACGAAAAGGGGCCAGCGAAGTCGGTGATCGTCCTCTGGATGTCCGGTGGGCCGAGTCAGCTTGAGACGTTCGACCCGAAGCCGGGAACCGACATCGCTGGTGGTACTCAGGCTATCAACACCGCCAAGAAAGGCGTGCAGTTGGCATCAGGTTTGGAACAGCTAGCTGATCAGATGGAACACGTTGCCCTCGTGCGATCGCTCTGGAGTCAGGAGGGCGACCACGAACGCGGGACATATACGCTCAAAACCGGCTACCGCCCCGACCCCACCGTAACCCACCCCTCGCTTGGCGCAATCGTCTGCCACGACCTGCCCGGTACCGGAACCGAGATTCCGCGACATATCTCCATCATGCCCGGACAGTGGCCTGCTCGCGGTGGATTTCTGGGGGCCGAATTCGATGCGTTCAAAATGTACGATCCTGCCGACAAAGTGCCGGATGTATCGCCGCACGTTTCGCAAGAACGATTCGAGCAGCGACTCAAGGATTTGGAAGTAGTTGAAGATGCGTTCGCCAAGGGGCGAGGCGCTCGCGTCTCCGCGACTGGGCACAAGGACACGATGGAACGAGCCAGGAAGATGATGAGTTCAGAGCAACTCCAGGCGTTTGATGTTTCGCGGGAGCCAGCCGCCGTTCGGAAGGAATACGGCGACACTCCGTTTGGCCGCGGATGTCTCGCTGCGCGGCGATTGCTGGAAGTGGGTGTACGATGTGTCGAAGTGACATTGGATGGCTGGGATAGCCACGCCAATAACCACCAGATTCACACGCGGTTGGTCGGTGTGTTGGACCCGGCGTTTGCAGCACTGATTCGCGATTTGAGGAAACGGGATGCCCTCAAAAACACGGTCGTACTCTGCGTGGGTGAGTTCGGGCGAACACCAATCCTGAATGCGCTGGGTGGCCGGGATCACTGGCCGCACAGTTTCAGTGCAGCGATTGCTGGTGGCGGCGTTCGCGGCGGGGCAGTGGTTGGGGAAAGCGATCCGACCGGGGGGAAGCAAGCGACGAACCCGGTTCCTATTGCCAACCTCCACGCAACCGTGTTGAAAGCGCTGGGCGTTGACTGGGAACAGACGATGAAAACCTCGATTCGCCGCACTGTGCGAAGAAGCGAGGGCAAACCGATTGAGGGATTATTGGGATAGCCCATCCCTCCTCGGGACCATTATCCAAACCGCACCGCATGAATCGGCGGTAGGTGGCTGCTGAGCGTTTGCCAGGAGTCGCCACCATCCTCGGAAAGCCAGAGTCCACCGGTTGTTGAACCGAACGCCACACGTTCGCCGGTCTCATCCCGGTCCAGTGCGTGGCGGTAAACGAGATCGTAACACGAGTCGCCCGGAAGACCCCGCGTCAGTTCCGTGAACTTCCGTCCCCCATCGCGCGTTCGAGCGACGACCAGCCGACCATCCACTGGGATGCGGCATTCATCCTTCACGGCCGGAACCAGCCAGGCGGTCTCGGGATCGCTCGGGTGAACGGCCACGGCGAAGCCGAACACTGAGGGAGATACATTGGGAACATCCATCCACGATTTTGCACCGTCGGTGGAACGGAAGACACCACTATGATGCTGCACCCAGAAGTGTTCCGGCGCGGTAGGACATTGCACCATCCGATGAGGATCCTGGATGTTCGGGTTCGTCCGCAATTCCGGGGGCATATACTCGGCATACATCCCCGTGGTTGTTGATTCCCACGTCGAGCCACCGTCGGTCGTCAACCACACGCCACCACACGAAACAGCCACACGCATGATATCCGGGTTCCGTGGGTCGATGCAGATCGAGTGGATGCCTGGCGTATCGTAACCGCCTCCAAACCAATGCGTTCGCTCGGGACGATCCCAAAGACTCTGCACCAACTGCCAAGTTCGTCCCGCATCATCGGAGCGAAACAATCCGCCTGGGAGTGTTCCTGCCCAGAGCCGACCCGATTGCGACGCCGCCCCCGCCTCCAGCGACCAGATGAGCTTGAGGTTTGCGGGCGTGGGAGGTTTGCCATCCCCGGTGCGCAATTCTTCCCCAGCGGGATAGGTCGGTACTGCTCGTTCTTCCCAGTTCTTCCCTCCATCGGCCGAATGGTGCAACTTCACACCAAAGTGCCCAAGGTTGAGAGTCGCAAAAACGCTTCCATCGCGAGGATCTGGCAGGGTGAGCGTGACGTTGTGGCCGAGGAAACTCGTCTGGTGGATATTCCACGAGCCATTGCTGCGCGCAAATTGAAAAAGTCCCTTACGCGTCGAGACAAACAGCATCTCGGACATGATTAGCCTCCCGACAAAGCTTGCACCAGATACAATTCTCCACCCGTCGGCACCGATGTGGTCAGAGTGACCTTGTCGGTCACAACTTCACCATCAACAAATGCCGCAACGTGGTGTCGTAACACGCCTTGATCATCAAGGAGATATCCGCGCAGTCCGGGCCTCAGCACGAAAAGTGCTTCGAGAAGTTCGCGGACTGTCGAGCCGCTTACCTCGAAGTCGCCGGCACCTGCCTGCGATGACAGGTGTGCAGTAAGTATGATCCTGGGCATTTTCCAAATATATATCGGTCAGAAGATGTGGGTCGCCAGGAGAAAATCGCAGCGAAACTCTCAACGCCTCTCTCCTTCGCGCTGCGACAATTTAGCTTTTTTCAGATTCTAACCTCACTTCCCCCCAGTGCAATGTCCCTTACGTCCGTTCATCGGTATTGAGAGTGAAGAGCGTGTGCCCAATGGAATCGAATCCGCTTCCTCACTGTTATGGCAGCCGGATGAGTGCCAATCTGGCCTCGGCCGCCAGCCGCTGATCTCCGGTCTGTTCCCGCCACTCGGCGAGCAAATCCTTCGCAGGCGCGGTGCCGATCCGCTCCAGCACCTCAATCGCACGCACCCCTCGCAAGCGGTCGCCGCCGACTGGCAATTTCCACGGCGAAGATAGCCGGGCGAGCAGGGCTCCGGCCCGCTGCCGCACCTCTGGCGATTCACTCGTCCGCGAAGCTTCGAGGAGCGCTTCCTCGGCCGACCCATGGAGTTCTTCAAGTTTCTTCGATGCTGCCTCTCGTACTGCAAAGGTCTCCGATCCCAGGTCGCGGATCAGTGCCGGTATGTCTACCTTCTCAGGCGATGGAGGTGCTGCAAAACGAGTCTTCAACAGGGCGAGTGCAGCGGTCGGGTCGCGGACGAGATGCTCGACAATCGGCCGTGCGACCATCGGGTCCGCATCGGCCAGCGCTGCCCACGTCGCATTCACGCTGATCGCCGGGGTAGGTCGGTCTACTCCGGGGACGCGCCACAGGACAATGGTCCCATCATCGTGTCCGGTGGCAAATGAACGACCGTCTGGATTGAACGCAACCGTCTGGTTTCGGGTATGAACGAACGCTGAGGTCACGTCTCGCGGTGGCAGCGTCACCGCCGGGCCGCCGAGCAAATCGTGGATGGCAACCCCGTGCAGCCCGGTCCGAACCGCCGTGCGGCCACCGGGCGAAAGCGTGAGCTGGTCCTCGTAGTGAAGCTGTAGTGGGGGGAATGCCCGACCCGATGCCAGTTCCCACACCGCAACCCAGTCCTGCCCCCTATTACTAGGCCGCAAATCCGACAGGCTACCAGCCATGAACCGACCATCCTGCGAGAACCAAACCGGCCGTTGGTTCCAGAGCGACACGTTCCGTGGCCCATTGGGAATGTCGGCTGTCGGTTTCAAGGCCGGTTCACCGGTGGTGGTATTGAGTACGGTGCCATCGATCACCACCCACCGCCCGCACGGCGAGAATGGGTGCCGTGGGACGTTTACCGTCCAGGGCACACTCACCGTCGTCCGCATTTTCACCGGGTTCGTCTCCATCACAGTGATTGTCAGTTTGCGGTTCTTCTTTTGTGCATTGTCTGTGATCGTGAGCACAAGCCGGCCGTCGGCAGTCGGGGCTGCCGCGACCATATGGTCCGGAGATCGGCTAAAGGCGACCGTGTCCTTCGCTGGCTCCGGACGAACGGACGCCGGGTCAGTGAGCCGCTCGAAGATGACCTGTTTCTGTTGCACGCGAACGATCGCCCGGTGCCCATCGAGTCTACTGATGATCCCATCCGGAGCGGCCCGTCCGGAGCCAAGCGGCTTACCGGTCGCTACGTCCCACCGAAAGAATCGCTGGTCCATCCCGATCGAAATGAGTTCCTGACCGTCCGCCGAGAACTTCACCCCAGCGATGGGAAGAGTGTGGCCCTCGTTCTCGGTATCCAAGTAAGTCGGCTTGCCAGTTGTCGTGTCCCACCGCTGGAGCTGGCCGACGGTTGAATAGAAGAATCGGCCATCAGGCGAGAATGCGGCAAGGGCAAATCGCTGCTGACTACCGATCGGTTGCAGATTCAGCTCAACCAGCTTCTTCCCAGCCCGATAGTCCCAGAAGAAAGACCGATTTTCTTTTATTAGCCGGACAAACACCGACGACCCAACCGGCGACACTGTCGGCGGCCACGGGTCGTAGGTCGCTCCAGGTGGCGGGGAAACGCCCTTTGCCGGTTCGCCAGTAGCAGCGTCGAGGACAACGAGGGCGTTCGGGTAGATGCCTTTGTCGGC
>DASZJS010000770.1:0-4279 GCA_035947935.1 Gemmata sp.
TTCCCGCGTGGAAGTCTGCTCGATCCAGACCCACAGGCCCCCAAGCGGGAAGAGTAAGCCTGTTCGTCTCCATCAACTGCGGTAATCACATAGTATCGTTTGCTGTTTTTTGCCAGCACATTGAGTATCACCAGTTGCCAAAAAACGCCGGATCAGTTCCCTGCGGAGCTATTCCTGGAGAATGAACGTCTGCGCCGACAACTGGATGATGCCTACCATGAACGAGATGAGTTCAAGAAATTGTATCTTGAAGAGCTTGCCCGAAACGTCCCGCAACTCACTGAGGACGAACTGGCACACGCAGTGGCCGCACGACCTGTGATCGAGATACTCATCCAACGGCTGAAAAAACCATGACACCGGTTCCAGACAAGCGGATCGAGCCTTGGTCACGCATGAGCACTTGGCTCAATCCTTAACAGATCAGCCCACTGCCGGGTGGTGCAGGTGGGTGCTGTTCCCACTCCTCGCGAACCTTTCGCAAGCCCAGCGCGCATATCTCGAACTGGTCGCTCAACCGTCGGAACAGATCCGCTTCGGAATCGTGGTGTTCCTGCTCCTCCAGTCGGCTCGTAATCAGGTAACTTCGCTTCCCCTGGGCAGTGTAACTCACCATCGCATCGCGGCACATTCGCGACCGCAAGCGGTCGAGTGCCTCCGGATAAACGCCTGTCCAGAACAGGGCGAAATCGCCGATGTGGCGGTAATACTCCCGGCGTGTTCTGCCGCCAGCCGGTAAGTGCTCGGCCTCGATCACCATCTCGGTGAGTTCGGTTATGGGTCTACCGGCCTCATTCCGAAGACGGTACACGGCATCGAAATGCAAAAACCGGGTTAGTAGCTTGGAGAGGTAATCGGTTAGAGGCGGGTCGGCAACGCCGAGATGGGAGAAGAAGGCGTGCTCTGCCAGACCCGCGAACATCCGCCGAAGCGGATGTCCCTCGGGTGCATCCCACATGGTCTGAATCCTCGTATCAATCGTATCTGTCGTCACGGGGCAACAAGCCCCGTCTTCAATATGACGCACCACACGTACGAATTCAACTGACTTGCGTCAAGATCGAAAATAGAACTTCTTCACCATCGTATTTCTGAGTGGCTTATTGCTCAGGCACAAAGTTGATCTGAATATCTTCCGCCTCCCATACTTCTGTTCACGGTCCAGATTCGTGTACAACCATCGGTGGGCGAAGGGGCGATGGCGTTGTGCTTCCAGGAGCTACAGGTTGGGCAGTCGGTACCTGGGGCATCGAGTCCACAGGAACTGAAGTCCACCTCACAATTGGTGGCAGCGGCGAACTCACCGGAACAACCGAGGGTACAGCATCGACCTTCGGATATACCGAGATTGGCTCGGCAATCGATTGGGAGGTTTCCACCTTCGGGGTTAGTGCCTCGGGAATCGGTCGGGGATTCTCCATCTTTGGAACGATGGGGGTAACGGGTGGTTGCGCGGGCTTTTTGTCGGGTACCGAGATCGCAGGGGATCCGTCGGGCATTGCATTGGCTAAACATTGTGCGGGGTGTCCGAGAGCACGGTAAAGCCGGAACTGTGCCCGGTTGTAATCGGCAACCGCCGTGAACAAATCTTCGGTGGCCTGGGCAAACGCTTGCACCGCTGCCACTGCCTCCTGCGGGCGAAGCAGCAGGATCAGCGTATCGCCAATTCGCCGGGTCTGCCCCAGCTCAACGACGGTCTTGTTCGCCAATTCAATAGCTTCCCGCAAAGCAGGTTCGGCATCGTTTACTCGTTCGGCAGCACTCCGCGCCTGGGCAAACGCAATCGCTACTTCCGCCGCGATCCGATCCTGCGTTCGGAACAGATCGAGCGTTGCCGCTTGATACTCCGCTCGCCGCTCCTGAACGCGTGCCATGTTTCCAAAGCCGAGCGCCTGGAATTCCCACATCAACTGCATATCGATGTCAAACCGCCCGCCGAAATCGCCAAAGCTGCCGTTCGTACCGCCTCCAAACAAGCCATAACCGAGCGACATCGTTGGGCTGGTCGAAACGCTCCGGATTGCCAGGCTCGGAATGAGTGGGCGAATCTTCTCTTGCTTGAGCCGTGCGAGCGTGGCCTGAACCACTGCCTGGTGCTGGGCCAGTTCGGGGCGAGTCGCCAGAGCAATGGGAATCAAACCATCCACCGTCACCGTCGGATCGATTACCGTAATCGGCAGGAAAGGTGGTTCGACAGGCTCGACCAGCGAGGAAGGGTCGAGCCGCAAGAGTCGCGTCAACTCCGCGCTTGCTGTGCGCCATTGTTCGCGAGCTGTGGAAACGGTTTGTTTGCGGCGACCCAGTTCGGTGTTCGCGCGATTCACTTCAGAAGGCGGTGTGATTCCTTGCGTGAGAAGTGCCTGGGTCTTGCGTGCAACATCCTCGGCATACTTCACGGCGATGGTTGCGGCTGCCAGTTGACCACGCGCCTGCTGAACGCCGAAGTAAGCCTCCGTGACTGCAAGAGCGGCATCATTCCGGCTGGCTTGGTGGGTGGCCTCCCGGGCACGGAGATCCTGACGTGCAGCAAGTGGTGCGTAAATCGCGTCCGAGAAGGCGAAAACGACGTTCGGACCAAGCCCAACCATCACCGAATTTCGATTATCTGTCAGGATTGTTCCCGCAGAGGTTTGTTGTGGTCCGAGGTGGGTGAAGTAGTCGGTTCCAATATCGAGATTGGGCACCCAGAGAAGCTTGGCACGCAGCAACTCAGCCGCCGATGCCGCAACGAGTCTTCCGGCAATCAGGACATCGAGTGGGCGGACGTTTGCCAGTTGTAAGGCCGTCGCGAGGTTGATCGGCAGCGGCGTTTCAGATGGCTCGGCTGTCGGAGTACTATTTGAAAGAGGTGCATGTCCCGCAAGAAGCGATACTGGTGGTTGGGGAATGGATGTTGTTGGTGCGGGCCGGTTGAGCTGCGCGGAAGCAAACGGCTGCGAACCCACCGATGGCTCGGTGAAGGTCTCGCAGCCAGTAGCAAACAACAGCCCGATCGCGCTCAATGCAACCGTGCAGCGCACAACCCCCATCCAACTTCCCCCATAGGCAGTCGCCCGCAAGCGTCCACCTTTTGTTCAGGCTATAACGGGGGACAGAAGGAGGTGCAACCGCAACCAACTTACGCCACAGATCGCTTGATGCAACACTGGAAGGTTGCCCATTGATGCCGAAGAAGAGCCTTCAAACTGCGTAAATCTGTACATGTCGATTTTGCACCAAAAGAACTCAAATTTCCTTTTGTGTCTCGACATAAGATCAATTCAAATCATGTCTTGCCAGAGTTTTAATAATTTAGCTTCGTTTGGCAGAATCGACTCTTTTGGAGGTAGGCTATCATTTATTAAAATAATATTAAGAATATAATTGTACTCGCCGTGACAGTCAGTCGTTTTTGGCTCCCGCAGCAATCCAGGCCTTGAGGACAGCGACCTGGTCGTCGCCCAGCCCGGTCTTCGGTGGCATGAGCTTCGCACCCTGACCGGTGACAGACTTCACCAGACTGCTCTTGTCAGGCTCGCTAGCTTTTACGGTTTTCATCACTGCATCGTAAGAGGAAAGATCAACCCCACCCTTCTTTTTCTTACCGCCGTGGCATCTCGTACATGCGTCGGTCATGATTGGCATCACATCATTCTTAAACGACGGGATCTTCTGGTCTTTCTTGTCTTCGGTCTTCTTTGGCTCATCAAACGGGATCGCACGTGCCGTACTGTTCGCCGGGAGACAACACAGAGCCATCGCGCAGGCCACAATTAGAACAAATCCAAGACGCAGCAGCATTTCATTCTCCCGTTATTTAACGCGTGGAGAGGTTCGTTCAGTTCGTCATTCTTCTCAATACGAAGAGACGTGGAAGTTTCTCACACCAGGCTCTCGCATTCAACACCCGATTCTGGATATAATGAATTCCTCACCAAGTACTCCCTACCTTCACATTCACAACTTCCAACCATGCGACTTTCTCCCACCATCGCATGCCTTTTAAGTGCGTGGCTGCTTGCCATCCCAGGAACAACCCCCGCTGCTCGGGGCGACCCAGCGCCAGTGGCTGCTCCCACGCCGATTCCCGTGGATTACAACCGGGATATCCGTCCGATTCTTGCAAGCCAGTGCTACCAGTGTCATGGACCCGATGAGAAGGCCCGGAAGGCAAAGCTACGTCTCGATATTCGCGACGAGGCTATCAAAGCTGGAGCGTTCGTGCCCGGCAAGCCAGATATGAGCGAGGCAATTAGCCGAATCTGTTCATCCAACTTTGAAGTGCGGATGCCGCCAATTA
>DASZJS010000771.1:0-4467 GCA_035947935.1 Gemmata sp.
GGCTTCGACGGGGAGAGGTCGGCCGAAGGCCGGGTGAGGGGTCTTTCTGATTTTCCCTCTCGATATAGGTCTGCGCTCGACCGGTTACGCCCATTTGACAAGGATTACAGGGAAACAAAAGTCGGCGAGAACTACGACCTCAAAACACGGAAGAAGTGGAGAAGTACATCGAGGGTTTTGGAAACCCCTAGACCGCACTTTTTCACTAGCGTGATAGACCATATTGGAAAAACTAGGTCGTGGCGTTGGGAAAAGGTAAGCGCAATTCGTATGTGAGTGTACCAGATTCCCAAACCTCGTCCTTCGTCAAGGCAGACCCTTTTCGTACCCACACACGAACCGGTTTTCCTTTTTCTTCGTACAATTCCGCTTCAAAGAAGGGATATCGGACATCATGAGATACTGTAAAAACCCCACCACCTTTGAATGTTGCCCGAAATAGCTCTGAATTAGCCATCCAGGAACGAATTACTATACTCTTATGTCTGTCTATTTCACCTAGCCATTTAAACAGTAGTCCATTTGTGTCCAATTCATACCCAAAACAAACACGCGGTTTCTTGCTACCGAGAAAGACGTGATAAGGCCAAATAGTAAGCCGCTCATTCGTGATGAAGGTCGAAGTCTTATCTTTCCAATCATTAACGATCTGCCCTTGCACCCGTTGCTCGCAAGACTTTCGTTTTCCTTCATGTGAAATCGTCACAGATAATAACATCGAAGTAGTAATGTTTTGTGCGTGTACTCTGTCGTGACAATGATCGCAGAGTAAAACACATTTATCAATCTCATCTAGTTGGTCACTTGAGAGCTTTCGCCGGATGAGATTATCGTAATTCGGGTCTTTCATAGCCGGATTGATGTGATTAAACTCAAACATTCTCTTAAATGTTAAGTTCCGCTGAATCACCTCCTCGACAGTTTTCCCACAAACGAGGCATCTGTCACCCATATATTTGCACAACAGCCTACGATTCTTTTGTGCATCTTTTGCCATTAAGATTGTCCGGTTGAATTGAACTATTTATTTGTTCCAATACGCTGTTGGATGTACATCGGATTATCAATAGATCGCCAGAGATCCTATATATTAAGTCCGAAACAAGATGAAACCAGCATACCGAAAAGGATCAAGAGCAACCACGGAATGTGTTCCTCAGCGAGCTTTTACCCACACGCTTCAACATCTTGTAAAATCTTGAATTCCAGAATACGCCGACCGTTTCTTTGCCCAACTTGGAGATCTCTCCCGCTCCAAGACCAAGTTCGGTGAAGTCGCCAACAGCATTTCGAGACCAACCATCCCCGTCTGAAGTAGGAAGCACAGAAACTCGCAACCAAGTAACTTGGTGAATGGGTTCCTTGAATGCGGTCTTCAATAGTGCAAGAAATGAGAGCGGACAGGAATCAGCGTTGGCTTGGCTGTCAAAAAGCAGGGTCGGGATTAGGACAAAAAAGCAATAATAATCCGGGCTTTGGGGGCTGTGGATTGTCCTCGCTTAACCTAAATAAGACGCTAGGAATTTGCTGGTAGGCATGGTGTCTCTCGAAGCCTTGACCCACTCTACAAGACACGTTCACGCCGCTTGCTCGTTCAACGCGGGCGATTCGGACAAGTGCATTTCTCGAAACCGCAGGCCGCAGGAGTCGTAGAAGATCACCCGGTCATCGTCGGCGGACCAGACCGCGCTGGTCCGCAATAACCGTGGCCCTTCGACGTGGAACACCATCCCGCACACCCGCGACCCTTTCCGCAACGGTGTGCGGAAAAGAGGGGTCTGAGCCGGATCGAGCGCATCCTTGTCGCACAATTCTTTATGGACGAGCGCGGCCAAATCCTCCAACGCCGCGCAAGCGACAACCGCCAGCGACATCCAGCCTCCACACTTCGTCTTGGGGTGCGATCATGATTCGGCAACTTGAGGCGGGAGTCACCGGGAACCGGATACGAACGAGGCGGTAATGGCGGGAAAATGTTCCGGCTTTACCAGTCGTGCAATTGGCGCAGGGCTTCGTACAGCACCACCCCCACACTCGTGGCCAGGTTCAGGCTCCGTACCTTCCCGGTGGGCATGGGAATCCCAACCAGAGTCCCAGCGTACTTTTCCCGCACGCCGGGCGGCAGTCCACGCGACTCGCTGCCGAACAGAAGGCAGTCTTCATCGGCATAATCGGCACGGGTGTACGACCTTTCTCCGGGCGTCTCGATGCACCAGATGCGTCCCGTGATCGCCTGCTCGAATTCCTCGAAGGTGATGTGGCGGACAACATCCACAGCGTCCCAGTAGTCGATTCCTGCCCGCTTCAGGGAGCGATCGTCGAGCCGGAACCCGAGCCGACCGATCAGATGCAGCCGCGCCCCGGTTGCGGCACACAGCCGGGCCACGTTCCCCGTGTTCGGTGGAATCTCGGGCTCCCACAACGCAATGTGAAGCATGATTTGGTATTCGCCCTCACCCCCCAGCCCCCTCTCCCCGGGGAGAGGGGGAGCAAATCAAAGCCCCTCTCCCCCGGGGAGAGGGGGTTGGGGGTGAGGGCGAATATGCGTGTTGTATCGCCCGCAACGCCATTCCACCGATGAAACTCCTCACCAATCCCTCGAACCTCCGTTCTGGTTCCGCATCCAAAGATCGAGAATGCCAGATGTGCCGTCCGCGACCAAGAGATTTCACCCCATGCCGGCCAAATCCATTCAACCAGCTTCGCCTCGCTTCCGGATCGATGCGGTCGCTCTCACCCTATTAGGTGCTGGTGGGCTACTCACTGCGGCAATCGGATGGTCGCAGCCAATTTCCGGCAGTCCCAATCCCTTCGGCGAAATGGGCGATTGGGTCGCGGGTCTTGTGGTCGATCCCCTCGGCTGGGCAGCAACCGTGTTCCTGACTGCGTGGTTTGTCCTCACGGGGTTGCTTGTGGTGACTCGTTCCCCCGTGCGAATTGCCGTCCGATTTCTGGGGTGGGCAATCCTGATCGTCTGCGGTGCGGTTGCGGTCGATTGGTGGGGCGCAGGGCTTCCCCAGGTGTCATCGGCGGGGCGAGGCGGATCGGTGGGGGCATATCTCCGGTTTGGCCTTGAAGATGCCCTGGACCCACTCATCGCCCTCACGACGTTTTGGGTCACTTTTCTGGCCGGGCTCCTCCTGGCGGTTGATTTCCTCGTGCGGCGAACCGCACGGATCGTCTGGACCATCATCCGCGCACTGTGGAAGGCTGCCACCTGGAGCAACGATCGGGTCGCCGATGGGAGCGACAAGCTACTGGCTGGGCTCGGTTCCGCGGCAAAGGTGGTGGGACAGGGCGCAACGGAACTGGCGAAGGTTGCGAACGGAGCGGTGAAGGCTGCGGCAACAGCAGTACCCGCACGCAAACCGACACTTACGCCAGGGCGTGTTTCGGTGTCCACGGACACCCCACCACCAGCCGCATCGCATGTGCCGATCACCACGCCACCGGAACCCACGAAGCCCGAAGATATTCCGATTCACGTTCACGGCGGACCAACACCCATACCACTCCTTCGCGCGGGACCGCCCCCGGAGGATCAACCTTCCAACATCGATTACGAACTCCCGCCGCTTTCCCTCCTCAGCGACCCCGAACCATTCCCGGTGGATGACCACCAGCACAAACTCCGGGAGATGGCAACGCTACTGGAAAAAACCTGCCTGGACTTCGGTGTGAACATCAAGGTGGTTGGCATCCACACCGGCCCAGTCATCACGCAATACGAGGTGAGTCTGGAAACGGGTCTGCGGCTCAACAAGGTGACAACCCTCGCCGACGATCTGGCGCTGAATCTTCGCGTCGCCAGTGTCCGCGTGGTGGCTCCGCTTCCGGGCCGCAATACGGTCGGTATCGAGGTGCCGAATGAAATTCGGCAGACCGTGCGGCTCAAGGAAGTGGTGACCGCGGTGGCTTCATCTCCCAAGGTGGCCAAGTTCAAGCTCCCCATCTTCCTCGGAAAAGATGTGGAAGGCCGCCCACTCGCTTACGACCTGGCTTTGATGCCGCACCTGCTGATTGCGGGCCGAACGGGTACCGGAAAATCGGTGTGTTTGAACACCATCATCGTCAGTATGCTGCTGACCCGCCGGCCCGATGAATGCCGGATGATCCTTCTCGATCCGAAAAAGGTGGAGTTGAGCGATTACGCTCATATCCCCCATCTCATGTCTCCCGTCGTGACCGATGAAAAGAAAGCTGAGGCAATTCTGGCCTGGGCGGTGGACAAGATGGAGGAGCGATACGAATGGTTGCACCGAGCACGGGTCCGCAACATTGCATCGTACAACGAACTGCCTTACGAGGAGATCGTGCGGCGAGTGAACCCCGATAGCGAAGAGGAGTTGCGGAGCATCCCCCGGAAGATGCCCTACATCGTGATCGTGATCGATGAGGTTGGCGACCTCATCATGAAGATGAAGAAGGAGATCGAGGGCAACATCATTCTGTTGGCTCAGAAGTCGC
>DASZJS010000772.1:0-10212 GCA_035947935.1 Gemmata sp.
CGATTCCTCCGATCCCGCCAGACGCAGAAACGTCTCGGTTTCCAGCTTGATCCCCTCGGGAAACGGCCGCGATGCTCCCTCACTGAGGATACGCTTTGCTTCATGCACGGCTACCGAATCGTCCGGGTTCGGCTTTACACTCACATCGCCTTCGGGAATCCAGGAGGCTACCGGCTCTTGCTTCTTCTTGCGGATCACAGGCTCTCGCGGCGTAGCAAGAAGGTAGCTTGCAGCTGCATCCACCAGTTCTTTAGCAACTGCAACACACCCCTCGATCAACTGATACTGTGCGGCCTGCGAAGAATCGATCGGCTGCCCCGAGACAACCATCGCTACAGCGTTCGGCATGCCAATAATCCGCGGCAATCGCTGCGTGCCACCCCAACCCGGAATTAGTCCGAGCGTGACCTCGGGCAGTCCGAGTCGGAGCTTCGGGTTCGGGCCAGCCATCCGAACGTCGCATGCCAACGCAACCTCCAACCCACCCCCCAGCGCCACCCCATCGATCGCAGCAACTGTCGGAAATGGAAGGTTTTCCAGCTTCGACAGCACACGTAGCCCTTGCTCGATGAATGTTCGCACTGCTGGGTCATTCGAACCCGTTGCATTGACGAGCAGTTTGAGATCGGCTCCGGCAATGAAGATATCTGGCTTGGCGCTGGCCAGGATCAACCCACGGAGTTCGGTTCGCCCGGCGAGCGAATCGAGAACCGCTTCCAGTTCCGCCCACAACCCGAGCGTCAGGACGTTCGCCTTGCTCCCCTGCTGATCGAGGGTGAGGACAGCGACGGAATCGGAGCGGATGGAGGGTTGAAGGTCGGACATAGGGGTACCTGACTGTTTTCAGGCGAGCCGGGAGCGTGAGCGACTGGAGTGCTACAACTTCCCTCACTTCACTGTAATCGTCATCGGCGTCTTCTCGACGTTCCCGGCGACATCCTCGGCCCTGGCCTCGATCTTGAGTGGTCCGCTCGCTGCATCCAACACAATCTCCCACTCGCTAAAGTTCGGGGCCGTCGCTGTCGCTTCTCGACCGTTTACCAGAACGCGCTTCACGGCTCCGTTGTCCGAAGTGGTGCCGCGGACGGTCACCTTACCATCCGCACGGATCACACGAGTAATCACCGTGGCCGGGGGAAGGTCATCGACCGGGTTAAGCGGTTGGGGGAAGGCCACATTCGCCACCTCCGCGACCTGCGACTCATCGCCCGTCAGCGGCGATTCCGTGTGGAACCTCGAAGGGTCAGCCTTGAACTCCGGCGATCGCGAGCTGACCACCATCGCATCCCGCCCCATGCCATACCAGTCGTGGAAGTAGATCGGGACTCCTTTTTCGGTCTTCGGTTGTGGACGTGGGCCACCGCCGAGGTTCGCCAGTGCCTTGGCCTTGCTGTTGTCGGTCCAGTTCACCGTTTTCACGTTTCGGAAGTGGCTTTCGGCCTTGCCAGTCGGGTTATCGTCGCTGATCTGGATCAGTGGCATACCACCCGAGCGGCAACCATCGAACGTCAGCCCATCCACCACCAGCATTCCATACTGAATGCTCAGGTCATCGTGTCCTCGGTTGAAGGGCTCGGTGTGGGTCTGGCTGATGAGTAAGTTCCGGTAAACGTGTCCCTCGTAGTTCGGGTGATAAACACCGTAGGCAACCCGGTGGAGAGTCATGTTCTCAACGAGTAGGTTGGGAACTTGTGGACGGAAGCCGTAGTGAACGTCCCAGATTTTCAGGTTTTTGACCACGAATGGGTGATTGGCATCGGGACCGATGCGGTTCACGCCCTCACCCAGATTCACACCATACAGGCCGATGCTGGCGTGTACCTCGTTATCCTCAAATCGCACGAATGGCAGCGTCCGGGGGTCCGTGTCTTTCCGGGTGCCATCGGCCTGACGGATCGGGAAAAGCAGTTTCAGGGCGCTCGTTGGGGTTGCCTCGTAGCGGAATCCGTAATGATCGCATTCCGTGGCGATGTTGCGCGTGAACGTGTTCAAACTGCACGTCCACCAGTATCCAGCGCCCTCGTTCTGATCGAACGGGAGAACTTGTTTGGGCAATTTCTTCCCGGCCTTCGCTCCGACGGCAAGATTGCGGTCGAGGACGTTGTAAACCTCCGTACCATCCTCCAAGAAGAAACCGTGTCCGATGCTGCGGTAACCCACGTTATCGCGGGCGATGAGGTAATCCGTGCCATGGATCGTGAGCCAGCGGTTGTGGCTATCCCAGATCGAATTGCCAATGACGGATGAACCCCGCATCGTGTCCCGGCATAGGTGGAAGTGGATGGCATACTTCCCGAGGACATCTTTCTTCCCGAGGTGCCGGAACTCGGCAAATGTGATACTGCTCGCGCTGTTCTTGTGATACATTGTGTGCCCGCGGACGCCGGTCGGGTCGGCGGATTCGACCACCACGTTTCGGGATAGATTCGCCACTTCGCCGCGGTAATCGCCATCCCCGAGGTGCGCCATAGCCAGCGGTTTGTCGAGCATCAACTGGATGCCTTCGATCGCCGCGATGATTCGTTCTTCCGTGCGCGATTCCGTTTTGGCGGGGCCATGGGTTTGGGTAGCGGTGACGATGATGTGATCGCCAACCCTCCATCCGGTTACAGGTTCGGCCAGTGTCACCACCTTGTCATCAATCTTTGCGCTTGCCCCGAGCTTGACCCAGGTGCGGCTCAAGGGTTGACCGTGAAAACTCATGGCTCCCCCACAGCAGACGATGGCGGGACACGTCTCCTTGTTCATCCCCTCAACGTAGTGGAGTCGGATAATCGCAGTCTTACCCGCGGCGATCGGCTGATCAAACGTGCCCACATCGAGTGCGGGTTTGGGCTTGTGTGCATCGCTCGCCAGCATGTGCCCTTCGCAATCGAAGCCGTCTTCGCTGTACTCATCGCCAGCCTGAACTTTGATGAGCCCGACGTTCAACACGGTGTCCTTGTCCGGGGAGAAGCTGAAGGCTCCCGAGATCTTGAGACCACGGATGACGGCTTCGGATTTCACATCGTAAACGACCCGGTGACCTTCGCGGATCAACACCCGTGCGCCAGTCCCCGGCACCTTGTTGTCGGTCCAAGTGGCGGGGTCGGACCACGGGCCACTCTTGGCCGAACGGATCACGGGTGCATCAGCAGCATTGCCAATGGATGCGAGACAGAGAGTGACGAGGAGAGTAGCGAGACGCACAGGAGGGCTCCAGTTGAGGTGGGGAAGAGGCGGGGGCTTCAAACGCTTCAAACGCGGAACGCAGAGGCGGAGTGATGAAACCAAGCATAACGGATTTGTGACGCGGTGGGAATAATTCAAAAACGCATGCCTACGTCATGGGGTATCGAGGAGGTCTTGCCAACCTGTCGCATTGAGAAGTCTGTTCAATCGCAGTACTACTGCGGCCAGTGCATCCATTATCGAGACACTTTCCGGCAGGGTTCCCGGCACCGCAAACGACATGAACGTCTTGCAATTCCTCGCTCCTACGCGCGGAAGAGCGAGTTGATCGAGTTCATAAAGTGTGTTGTATCCGCCGACGAGGGCGTTGCCCGGCGAGGGCATAGGCGAGGTCTGAATAGGAACGCATCCCAGGGATTACAGGCCACATTGGCGATCGCCATGCAAGGACGAATGCCACAGGAGCAGTGGCGAACCCGGACCCGCAGAGAAGGTATACGACCGGGTTCCCTAACCCAGCGATGGCAGCCGCAAAACCAGCCAAAAACAGCCCGAATCCGAACGCGAACACACCGTTGATCAGTCTTTCTGTTCCTCGCGGGCCTGTGAACGTGAAACCCACTGGGAACGTGTTGGGTGCCAGGCAAATCAACCACACAAACAGATCGTTGAGTCGCTTCCCGAACCTTGGATCAGACAGCGGCGTTGAGGGAGAGAAGTCTGACACATCCACCCCGGACGCAGCCAACTAGGACTTGAGCGTCAGGAACGCCCCGGCCGCTTGACATTCTCCGACCAGGGATCGCCACGGACGGATAACCTCACGCATTCCCAGATGACTTGCCACGAATCGGCAAAGATCACCCAGTGTGAATCGATCATCCCGGAACAGGAATTGATCCCATTCGTCATCCGGAAGATCGAGCTCAAAAAGAGAGTTCAGCCATTCGGCACCCTCCATTTGAAACACAGACCGCGAGAATCCGAATCGCTTCAACCATGCGGCAACGGCCATTTCGAACGTAAGCGGAATTGGCTTGTAATCGACCCGTTTCAATTCACCAAACATCCGGAACGCCGTATCGAGTACGGCCAGCACGTATTCCGGTGTCGCCGGTACCTGTTCGGCCGTGTAGTCGAGAGTCATAGGCAATCCTCAGAGGCACGTTCCGAGCTACTTCGGCATCGCCTTGATCCAGTCGCCAATCAACTTCACCGCATCCTCATCGACAACGGTTGAAGCAATGTGCGGCATCCGCCCAAGTCCCAGGCGGGTCATACGGTAATGGATGAGGGAACGCTCGGGTTCACCGGGGACGAGGATACGCGGGTCTTTCAGATCGAATGTTCCCTGGCCCGGTTTGACATCGATAACCCCCAATTCCTTCAACGGCAGTGAGGAGATCAATTGGAACTCGGCGTTCCCGCCACCCCACTTGCGATGGCAGTGACTACAGTTCGCGTGCAGATAAGCCCGGGCGCGGTCATCCTGACTGGCCTTTGTATCGCGGTAATCCGCTAGTTTTCCGAGCTTTTCGACCGGAGCCGGCAGCTTGCGGTCGAACATCTCAAGATGTTCTAGCGTGGCCAATTGATTGGCGATTACGCCGCCGTAGTTGTGGTCCTTATTCATCTGGGCGGTGTTGACGCCAAGTGTGTACTTGCCCGTAACCGTGTGGCACATATTGCACTCGGCCCGGCTCGGGAAATGCCAGTTCTGCTTCCGTTCACCCGTGGCCGTTTTGATCGTGAACTCGCGGTCAACACCCTTCAAATCGGCCAGTTCGGCATCGGTCTGGGCATCGTTCCAGATGTATGTATATCCGCTCCAGACTTGATCGCCATATTCCTCCGTGCCGCCAACGATTTTCCCCACGAGCAATCGCGTTTCCAATCGGCGGCGCTTTCCCGGTTCCGTTTCCAGGGAAAACGTCTTCACCATGACGGTGCCATCGGGGAATCGCCAACCGGGAACGGAGCCGGGCGATGGTTGAGGATAGGTCACTGTCTCGTATTCGATCTTCCCTGCGCCTGGAATGGCCATGTAGCGCTCTTTCGTTGTTCCATCCGACCACAACTCAGCGTTCACCGAGTAAGGAATCAGCCCCTTCGCGGGCGTGAGGTTTTGGGTATCGGTAAACAGTCCCGTCTCACTGAGTTTGCGGGGGAATACCAGCGCATTCGCTGCAGGTGGGGCGGGGACGAGGTGGAAGATGCTGCCGCTAACGAAATCGACCGCGTACACTTCGCCATCAGCATCTTGGCCCCAGGCGACAATCCGCAAGTTGGTCTTGGCCAGTTCGCGATGTTCGGTGACCTTTTTGTTCTGAGTATCGTACCGGAGCATCCATACGCGACCGGTATCGTAGTCACCGTAGATGTAGGCTCCTTGCAGTTCTGGTAGCCGCTTCCCGTGATAAATGAAGCCACCAGTAAGCGAACGGAACTCCGAGTGATTGTGTTCGATCAGCGGCTTGAGAATTGGCGTCGGCCCCTTCTTGCGATCGGGGCGAAAGGGGTGGCTTCCTTCCATCACGCTCCAGCCATAGTTTCCGCCTTTTTCGATTTTGTACACCGATTCCCACAAATCCTGACCCACTTCGCCAGCCCAGAGATCGCCAGTTGCACTGTCGAAACTGATCTTCCAGCACTGGCGGATACCGTAGGCATAGACTTCGCCGCGGGCTCCCTTCATGTTTACGAAGGGATTGTCGGGCGGGATGCGATACGCTTTGCCATCCTCTTCCTTGTCAACATCAATGCGGATGATCGAGCCGAGCAGGTCGCTCAAATCCTGACCAGTCTCTCGACCGTCCGCGATTCCACTTCCATCACCAGTTGACAAATAGAGGAAGCCTTCGGGTCCGAAGCGGAGACACCCACCATTGTGCCCACCAGAGGGCCACGTCAAAATGACTTTTTCACTCTTCAGTTCCGCCGTCATAGCAATGCGATCTTTGACCTCAAATCGCGAGATCCGGCTGCCATCCGACTTGTCCATTTCTGTGATGGAGGAGACGTAGATAAACCCGTTTTCCTGGAATTTCGGGTGAAGGACGACCCCATAAACGACCCGTCCCACATCGAGGACGAGTTTCTTGTCGCCCTTTGTGAAGTCGCCATCGAAGGTGAAGATTTTGCCGTACCGCTCGGCAGTCACCCAGGCTTTCTTGCCAGGCACCGGAGTCAGTTCGAGAGGTTCTGTGAACTTCTGATTTGGGTAGGCTTTGGTGATCGCATAGGGATCGGGTGGCTCAGGCGAGCCCTTCACCTTGGATGTGGTCCACAGTTCCCGTTTTTCGATTCCGAAGGCTTTGTGAACTGGCTGTTTGTCTTCCGTGGCAGTCGCTTCGGCGTTCGTTCGCAGAGTGAACGATGATGCAATTCCGGCCAATCCAAAGATGGCCGCGGCCCAAAGAACGGTGCGCATGAGAGAGGCTCCCGACAACAGGGAGAAAGGGGTACGTGTGGGATAGAGGAAATGTACCCGTGCGGAAGCCTCACTGCCAGCGTTTTCATTTCAGAAAGGACAAGGTCTCTTCATTCAATAGCCCAATGCTTATCCCAGACTGGCCACCAACGCGAATGGCAGCACTCCAACTTTGACGGTGAGCGTACTCTCCTCCTTGCCCCGACGGATTCGGAAGTCGAGTTTATCTCCTGGCTTCGCCTTACGAACCAAATTGACCGCACCGGGAGGGTCCGCCACCGCCACGCCACCGACTTTCAGAATCACATCATCCTTCTTAAAGCCCGCTTTATCGGAAGGAGCATCCTTGAGCGATGAATTGACGATAACTTCCTTGGTGTCGGGGTCTGTTCCGAGAGCCAATCCGATGTAGCCAGCAAGACCGTCGGTTGCGTTGCCATTTCCATCTTTCTCCTGCTCGAACACCAACAGCCGCCAATCCGATTGATCCTTCGTGGATAACTTTCCGGGCCGATCTTTTGTCCCTTCTGTTTGACGATTGATGCAGATTTTCAAGGTACCCTTTTCCACCGCATAAATGCCCTCGTATACCCGTTCCGGGTCGCTGAACTTGAGGTCGATGACCCGCGGCGATGTCGAAGCATCAACCTTCAGCCCCGCGATTTCCGCACCGCCGTAAAACACCTTCTCGCCCTTGATGACCCATTTCGGTTGACCGCCGATTGGGTCGGTCGCTTTCCCATCTATCTCCACTGAAACCAGTTTCCACGTTCCCTGTAACTCTTTTAGTTCTTTGGCAGGTGGGTCACCAGCGCGAACCGATCCCGGTGTTGCTGTGAGAATAAAACCAACAGCAACAGCGAGGAACAATGTCTCAGACGTGCGGTTCATCGACATCCCTCCTAAATGTAATTGGGCGAACATAACCGAAATGTAAGCAAGACAGAAACTAGAAATGTCTCGCGAACTGAAGATACGATATCCAGAAAGGCGTGTCTACTTTCCTTAATTCGTTGGATCAACTTTGGGCAATTCCTGATCGAGTTTTTCGGGGATGACACAGCTCGTCACGGGGTTCCTAATCATGTGAACGAGATAACGTCCACTGGGAGAACGAAACACCACCGGTTGATTGAACGGAAACTCCTTGCACTGCCATGCCGGAAGCAACAAGGGCAAGCCATCCGGACCAACTTCGTTGAGCCTATCGTGGTGTTTGGTGATGCGGTGCATGTCGGACACAACAAACCGGGCGTGTGGAATTGCGGCTTGAAGTTCACGCAACACTTGCTCGCGCTGCCACTTGCCGAGCCCAAACATCGTGCCAACGTGCATGAACCGGAACCCAGGCTTGATCCCCAGTTCCAGATACAATTCATGAGGCGAATCGTGCCACGCAATCAGTTCACCATCGCGAACGCCTTGTTCCCGCAGAAAGTCCGCAACCGCTCCGAGTTCTACCGGATTGAGCCCACCGAAATGATCGATCCACATCCCGACGCCCTTGCGGAGTTCACGGGATGGACTGTCAAAGCACCTCACCCACCAGCGTGTCCGATCCGGATTGAACGCCGCGTTACGTTCTGTGAAGTTCCGATAAGCCCAGCTCTTGGTCTGAATTTGATGATGGGTCTCCATCAACTCAGGAGAGCGATCCGCAACCAGGAGGGATATGCCAACGATGATCTGGATCAACACCAATCCAGCCGGTACCGGCCAGCGGTTCGCTGTGAACACGGCAAGCATTAGAAGCGTTTCCGGAACGTGGGCATAATGAAACCCACGCTGGAGAAGCAGTGTGTTCAGCAGCCAGGACAGATAAACGGTTGCCAGCATTGCCCGGCGGAATCGCGCGGGGTCGGGAGATGACCGGTCGCGCAGATTGCACAGAGCGACGGGCACCGCGAGCAAAACGAAACAACTGTAGGGTGGGAAATAGTTGAGTTGCTGGACAAAAATCCGGTAGGGTAATTCCTTACCCATGATCTCCGCGTAGGCAGTGTTCCAGTTCTGCCAAACATCTAAGAAGTACGGCCACGCACCAGTGCCAATGAGCCAACCGAGACCCATTAATCCCATCACCACCCCACCCGCAAAGTCTGCCACGAAATCGCGGATTACCGCTCGGATCGAACCAATTCGGTTTGCAGAAACCAGCCACACGCACGCAGCGACAATCAGAAGGTGTGGCTTCACCCAACACCCGAGCCCCCACACCATCCCTTCGAGGAATGCCATAGCCGTTGGTCGGCGTGTACTTTCAATCCGTCGCAGCCGCAGTCCGATTGCCACCGCTGCCGGGAGCATCATCCAGACATCGCGCTGAACGTGGTTAAACTCGTGGATAAACGGGTAGAACGCGGCGATCGCCGCGGCCATCCAGGCCACTCCGGCAGAGGTCGCTCCAGCAGTCCGCGCCCAGACCAAAAGGAACGTAGTAATTGCAACAATAATCGCCAGATCGACAATTCGCACGGCTTCCGAACTTGGTCCGAACAACACTCGAACCGCGCACAGCATCCAGCCAAAGCCAGGCGGGTTGGTATCGAGCACGTCTCGATAGTGAACACCACCTGCAAGCATGTTACGTGCGCTGATCTCATGGAGAGTCGCATCACACCAGAGCGGCATCCGCACAAACAGTGGAACCCCAATCACCAGGAACGCGACAGTGATGAGCCATCCGGCAATTGCCAGCCAGTGGCGGCGTTCGCAGATGCGCATGAGTAAAGCGGACATGCCAGAAGTGTAGCACTGGAAAGCGGAATACTCATATCGGATGTTCTAAACACTGGTCACAGTCGCATCTTGATCGTGGTAATTGCCTTTTTGGCGTGGCTGCTCGCCCAGAGGTCAGGATCCCGGGCCGCCTCTTCGAGCGCTGGTAGGCACTTCTCGGTTCCTATCTTGCCGAGGATCTCGCTTGCCTCAGCCCGAGCATTATTATCTTTGTGTTTGAGAAGTTTGATGGTCTCATTTTCGGCTGCTGGTCCAAATGCTACCAAGGCGGCAGACGCAGCTTGACGAGTATCGCGCTCTCCGAGACAGATCGCAACCGGGGCGAAAGAGCGCGGCCCACCTATTTTTTTGACGATATCGCACGCCACGGAACGAACATTGTGATCCTTATGGTTGAAGAGCTTGAGGACTTGATCTTCAGCCACCGGGCCAAATGCGATCAGGGCATCCCTGGCCTCATTGCGTGTGAAGAAGTTCTCGACACATCCAGCGATCGGCCCAATTGCTCGCTCGTCCTTCAGACGAACGAGTGCCTTGATCGCATGTTTGGCTTGGCCACCCAGTTGATCGCCCGGGAGGAGTTTGAGAAGGGTTGGAACTTCGTCTTTCGCAGCCCATACACAGAAGGCTTCCGTTGCAGGATCACGTAAAAAGGGGTCAGAGTCGTTGAGCAGTGGTTCCAGAAGTTGGATTACCTCCGCACGCCGATCGTCCGGTTGAGCGTGCGCCAGAGCACCGACTGCTGATGCCCGACGGCTTGGACTCTTCGATTTGAAATCGCGAAGTGCACGGGCAACGGGCTCGGTAGGTGGCCCTTCCAGCTTATGGCCAACAATGGAGATGAGGTTTCCTTTGACCGAAACGACTCGTCC
>DASZJS010000773.1:0-5653 GCA_035947935.1 Gemmata sp.
GACGGTTGAAAACCTCGGGCCGGGTCCGCTTCCCTTTGGACTCGGCTATCACCCCTATTTCCGCTTACCGGGAGTGCATGATCCGGACATCAGCGGGCATGTTCTCCAGGCGAATGTGGATCAGGTCTGGGAAGCAGAAAATAACCTACCCACCGGCTGGCGGAAGGATGTACCCGGAGACATTGACTTCCGACACCATACGCCGATCGGGACAACCGAACTCGACTACGTGTTCACGGGAGTTCATGGCAATTCCACACGCCTGGGGGATCTCATTGAGGTGGCGAAACTATCGCACCCGCAGGCAATGGGCCAAGTGCGATTTCTCGCAGACGCGGCGTTCCGTGAACTGGTACTCTTCACTCCCCCACACCGACAGGCGATTGCGATTGAGCCGTACACCTGCTCGGCGGACGCCGCAAACCTTGCAGCGCGGGGGATCGATTCCGGTTGGAAGGTGATTCCGCCTGGAGCAGAGTGGGAAGCAGCAGTTGAGTACCGTTGGGAACCGACCGAGGTTTGACCTCGCCGTTGGGATCAAATGTTGAGTGCTGCTCCAACTTGCTGGCTCAAAGTGACAAACAATTGTTGAAGGTTGGCGTTGAAACTCGATTGAGCATCAACTGCCGCCCCGGAAGTCACCGGCTGACCACCACTGTTATAACTCTGCGTTTGCAGTGCGTGATGATGGTGCTGCTGCAACTGTGGCATGTCGCCCGTGGTGGCCGCCTCCTGAAGCGTGTTGGCAAGTTGAGAGAGAAACTGACTTGTCGTGCCTGTCTGCGTTTGTGATGCACTCTGGAGTTCGCTCGCGATTTGAGAAACCACTTGCGTGAACTGCGTTGGGTTTTGCGTTACCAATTGCTGGAGGTTGCTGAATAGCTGACCGAGTCCAGAGATATTGGCAGAGCTTTGGGTTAAGCCGATTCCCGCTGCGCTCGAAACACCATTAGAGGCATTCGCGCTCGACAGAGCCTGTATCAACTCCAATGTATTCAGTGCTTGTGCCTGTTGCGTTGCCGAGGCACTCGAGGCGTTCCCAAGCCCTCCGATCCCAGTCATGACGCGAACTCCGGGTGTCTTCGGCGTAAAACCATCCTTACCGGAGTTCTATCGTAGCAGTTTTCCACATCCGATGTGATTTTTCTCCTCACAGTCCCAATCCCGACTCGCCCATTGGCGATCAGGATGTCTGTGCAGCTTTCACTTGGCTTACGAGCGATGCGAACAACTGTGAGAGGCTGATACTCATGGAATCGGCCGGGACATTCGCGATGGCGTTCGTTGTGACAGGCAATCCAGTCCGGGTATACGCCTGAATTGAGGAGGTGAGTTGAGATGGGAGTTGCGGTAACTCGCCTGTTTGTGCTGCTTGCTGAAGAGCGTTTGCAACCCCAGTGAGAAACTGCTTGGATTCGGATTCGGCCTTCTGATGAGCTTCGTCTTGGAGACGAGCAGCAGCCCGAGCGGCGGTCTCTTTGAATATTGCAGCATTTTCCATCTGCACCTGGATCAAAGAGATGATGAGCTCGCCGAAAGGAGAAACGATGATATTCCCTGCGATGTTGCCACCCGTTCCGGGTGAGATGTTATTCTGCGCAATCGCTTCCAAGACCTCCATCGAGTTCGATGGTTGGGAAAGTTGCGAAGGATGATTGCTTGCAGTGCTATCGAGACTCACGTTCCCCGTCATGGTCCACACTCCCATGCGGCGATCAAACCCTTGTGACTTTATCGAACAGATTGGCAGAAAATTGCATCCACTGTGCAACTCCTCACCCAACCGGATTGCAAAGCGATGACCGGTGGATCTGAGCCAGGATCGATATCCTGCACTGAACTCCTACTGTACAGCGAGAACAAACTCCCTTCCGAATCTACACACGTGACGTGAATCAGCACAACTCTTCGTTTGCATGTTTGCAAAAAAAAACCTAGCTTTGGATGCCTTCCGGGGTGTTATTGATCGAACATTTCCCGGATGCGGGGGGTCGCGGATGCTTGCCCAGACTGCGCTCGGCAAATATCGACTGGTTCGATCCCTCGGTCAGGGGAGCAATGCGGAAGTTTTCTTTGCCGAACCAATCGACAATCCAACAGTTCCCGTCGTGGTCAAACGGATTCACGACCATGTTGTGGAGCATCCAAAATTCCGTCAATTGTTTGAGGCCGAAGTTCGCTCGATGGCGAACTTTTCGCATCCTTATGCCGTTCAGTTTCTCGAAGCCTCGATCGATGACCCCATTGGTCCGTGTCTGGTCATGGAGTACGTCCCGGGGCGCACCCTGGAAGCGTTACTCGGACGAAATCGGATGCTCGATATCGACCGGGTCGGTCGTTTGCTGGGGTATTTCGGACACGCCCTTGAAGCCGCTCATTCGGCGGGGATTATTCACCGGGATCTCAAACCGGCAAACCTGATGGTTCTCAAGGCCGGTACTACCGCCGAATCACTCAAGGTGATGGATTTTGGGTTTGCTGGATTTGCTGCCAAGCCGCATATCCAGCTTGCCGAACTGACCGGTCATGGCCCCATCTTCGCAATTGGTACGCCTGGATATGTCAGCCCCGAGATGATCCGTGGGGATCGCGTTGATGCTAGAAGCGACCTCTATGCAATCGGTGTGATCCTTTACGAGTTACTCACTGGACGGCTTCCGTTCGAGTTCGATTCGCAGGAAAAGCTTCTCGAAGCACACGTACGGAATTCTCCGCCTCGCTTCGCAAAGGTTGGAGCAAAACACGTCCCCCCTGGGGTCGAAGCTGTTGTCCATCTGGCTTTGGCGAAGTACCCGAACGAGCGACCCCAGTCCGCGCGCGAAGTCGTCGAGATGTATGGTCGAAGCCTGGGCGTGGATTATTGGGAAGCGACTGCTCCAGTAGGCTGGGAGCCCCTACTGACAGCAGTGGAGTTCACACCACCTGCCCGACCCGGGCTGAATATCGCTCCCGATCCCCTCCGAATTATCCACGAATTCGACGCCTTCATGCCCGAACGCCTGGCCGCCGCCAAGCTCCGTGGCTTTGTCGAGGATATGGGAGGACAGGTACTTGCCAGCGAACCGGGTTTGATTCGAATGCGGATTGGCGTCCCCCAAGGCTACAAGGAATCGGCTGGCGGGAGCGGTCTCTTCGGCTGGTTTCGGAACATGAGTAAGCCAAGCGTACCACGCGGTCAGGAACCGATCGAACTGGAACTTCACATGGAGAAACCCAACCCTTCGCAGCCTCTCCTGAATGTCCTTGTCGCTTTCCGGCCCCTCAAAGATTACCCCCCACAGAATCCCAATAACTGGCGGGATCGTTGCGAGAAGCTGAATACAATGCTTCGACAATACTTGGGGACATGAAGCCCCCAAGGTTCACATCCCCGATAATCTTCTCTTGACTCCTGCCCTCTGATTCCAGACTCCTGATCCCTGTCGCCTTACCGAGAGAGAGATACAGGATGAAACGGATTGGGATTCTCACTGCTGGAGGTGATACCCCGGCCCTCAACGCAACAATCTACGGGGCTGTCACACGAGCGAGCCAACGGAAGGTTGAAGTATTCGGGTTCATCAAGGGGTTCAGTAGCCTCTTCAATCTGCGCGTGCCCCATGTCCCCCTCAACCCACTCTACTCACCAATCCCTGAACTCGATCCAGCTCATGGTGGAACCCTGATCGGTGCATCCCGCGATTACGTGGATGCGAACGATAAAGCGAGCGTCGAACTCATTGCACATCGGCTGAAGAAGCTCCATATTGATGGACTCATCTGCATTGGGGGGGACGGTACACTGAACGGAATGCAAGCACTTTGCGAGTGTCTGCCGACCGTCCTGGCACCCAAGACCATCGATAATGACCTGGGATTGAACCACCGCAATGAAGCCGATGAGTGGATTCGCTTGCCGGAAGGCGAAAATCATTCCGATGCGATTGAGAAGGATGGTTTCATGTACACACGGAGCGAGTCCCACACTCGTTTCGATCTCGACCAGATGGTGAACTACGTCACTCCGGGATATGCAACGGCCGTCTTCGTCTCCACCACCGGCGTTCAGCGAATCCGAACGACTGCCGAGAGTCATCGACGCATCGCCATTGTTGAGGTGATGGGCCGGCATTCCGGATACCTGGCGTTGGGTGCTTCCTACGGCCAGCCGGACATTTTGCTCGTCCCCGAACACCGCTTGAATGTGGATATGCTCGTGGAGCGGATCAAGGAGATTTACGATCTCCAGAAACACTGCGTGATCGTCTGTGGCGAAGGGATCGTGGATGCAAAGGGTCAGGAACTCGGCGCGGAATTATCGAGTACCGACCCTGCCGGAAACATGATCCTGACCGGTGCCTCGGAGGCCCTGCGATCGGTGTTGATCCAGCGACTCGGAGACACCTATTTCACCAGCAAACGACGCAATGAATCCGCAAGAGCAGCCATCTTCACTCGTAAACTCGGTCACACTCAGCGAGGAGGCCGGCCTATCTTGTTCGACCGCTATCACGCGGCTCAACTCGGCGGTCATGCAGTAGACATGCTCCTCGAAGGGATGATGAACGCGGTTGCTGTTCTCCAGTACACGCGCGAGAAAGGATTCCATCTGGGGGCAACCTACGCGAACGATTTTCGGGATCGTTGGGGTCTCATCCATGCCCGGAGGATGCACCCGAGCTTCTACGATCCCCTCCAACTGCGGCCAAGCCAAATCGGGATCGATTACCTGCTTCCAATCTTCACGCGATCCGTAGGCTCCGATGATGTCGAAGTTCTGCGTCGAGAACTTTTCGAGCCCAGTAAGCTGAAGATGCAATATCACTCGCTGAATACCGATGTGAACAAACGCATCCGGTATCTGGAATCGGAGTGAGTCCTTATCGTGGATAGTCCAGACAGACATGCGAACCGCAGACGCTTATATAACAAATCCCGGCAGAGACTAGCTTCGGTGGATGTAACCGGAGCACTCAAGTCACGCAGAAAAAACCTCCGCCCCCGGGCTCCCAAACGCATACTTTACCACATCCATGCCCGCGCACACGGGCGGCCGGTTCGCCCCCGGCCGCCCCTCATACCGTCAGTTTCGCTTCTTGATGGTCTTGAGGGCGTCGTCGGCCGCCCCGGTGGTGAACACGTCGGGCTTCTTGTCGATCAGTGCTTGGAGCGGGGCGATCGACTCCTTGGTGCCGATCTCCTTGAGCACCCTGCATGCCGCCTGCACCGACCACCCGTCCTTTACTTCCAGGATCGGGATGACGGCTTTTTCCGCGGCCGGGCCGATGGCCTTGAGCGCGGGCTCGGCATGCCCGCGATTATTTTGGGAGTTCAGGCACTTGGCCAGCACATTCGACGCGGCCGGCTCCTTGTACGGAGCGATGAGCGCGATCAGATCATGCTGCGCTGGGCCGACGTCGGCCTTCTCCAGGAGAGCCACCAGGTCCTTGACCACCTCCGGGCCGATCCAGAGTTTGAGCGCATTTTGGACCGCCCGCGACACACCGGCGTCCTTGTCCGTGGCCAGCGGCACCAGCGCCTTGGCCACATCCGCCCGGCGATCGGGCAGCACCGTATAGCACTTTGCCAGCTTATCGGCCGAAGCGATTCGGACCTTGTTGTCCGTCTCCATCAGATCGCGAATCGCCGCCTCGACCTCCGCAACCGTCGGCAC
>DASZJS010000774.1:0-2671 GCA_035947935.1 Gemmata sp.
GAGTTCTGCGAGCGAACCACCAGGAACACAGCATCTTTCCGATTGTTGATCTGGGGGAGCTGTGTCACCTCGCCGAGTGGAATCTGCGGCCCTACTGGCAACATCTCCACCCCGCGAGAAGCGATCAGTCCGAGTCGGAACTTCTGGAGCGTTCCATTTGCAAGCACCCAGAACGCCGCTTCTTCAGCCGGGAAAACGACCCCACGAACGGGAGTGCCTTCCGGTGGCGCGGGGAGTCTGGGCACGGGAAGTGGAAAGATCACCTTGTCGAAATTGACCGGCTGTTTCACTTCAAAGAGCCGCAACTGTCCGGCATCGGTGACCACTGCCAACCGTTCGCCATCGGTCGTGGGTGGGAACCACGCCCAACCCTGGAGGGGAAGCTCGGCCGGGATTACTGCAATTTCGGCTGGAGGCTTTCCATCGGGCGAGGGTGGTTGGATCTGGAGAACCTGAAACGCCCGGATCTTCATGCTGTTCGGACCATCGGCCTGAGAGAGAATCATCCATCTCTCCGCTGGCATATCTCCATCCGGACCAAGCAGAACGGGTGGAGTACGAAGCGTTCCGGCTGGATGCCCCGTGGCGATCACCTGAACGCATTGCGGCGGTTCGTCTCGGATCGAGACATCGATCACATATACTCGGTTAGCATCCGCTGCGACATAAAGGAACCCAGTGCCCGGGCGCAAAACAGCGGCTGGTCCCACAGGTTGGGCCAGGCGGATCAGTCCCTTGCGTTCTCCGGTTATCAAATCGAATTCGTAGATCGTGCCAAGGTTGTCGCGTATTGGGACATAAGCACGGTTGCCAACAACAACTGCCGGGCCTGCAGCAATAGCAGGTAATTGCTGATACCATCGTGCCTGCCCGGATCGGAGGACGTAACTGGCGATCGCTGAAACGCCGCCAACGTGAGAGGTAACCACCGCAAGATCCGTCGGCCCCTCTGGCAGTTCCACCCGCGCTATGCTGGGCGGATCGGCGATTTCCTGTCCGACGCGAACGGCCCAGAGCATTCCTCTGTTTTCGTCAATGGCGTAAAGAATGCCACGCGCAACTGCCAGGAACACAGTTGGTGGAACCTGCCCAGCACCACCCTGTGTTGAGGGCTGCGGCGGTTTGCCGATCGGGGCAACAAACAGCACCGTGGCCGTGGCGGCAGGAGGAAATGCAATTGGTGCAGCAGGGTCTGCCACGTATCTCACCAAATCGCGAAGCTTGACCTTGGCCGCCGCAATCATCGCCTGAGACTCGGCATCGGCGAGTAATCCCGCTGAGGCAAGGTCGGCCTCGACAATCTGGATCGCGGCATACGAGACGGTTTCCAGTTGGTGAGCTGCCTTGGCCAGTGCGGCAGTCCGATCGTGTTCCCGTTTCACCTCAGCCTCGGCCTGATCGAGTCCTTTGCGGATGGAGTCAAGCGGCACATCATCGGGGGCACGAAATGGCTCAATCAACGGCAGTAACGCCCGTCCGGCGGCGATAGCTTTCTCCGCGCGTTCGAGTTCGCCAGCCTTGTTGCTCCGGTCGGCGGCATACGCTTTCACCCGGTCATTGGCATGGTCGACGATATCGTCCTCCAGCTTCTTTCCGGCCTCAAGTATGTCGCCCCCACGACCCGAAGTGTGCTTGGCGAAGGGGGAATCTTTTTTGGACTTGATGAACGCCTCGTACTTCTCGATGGCGGGTTTGGGATCCTCGCGAACGGCAACCGCCCGGACAACCACCAGCATTGAGGATAGTTCCGCGAAAAACTTGTACTTCGGCGTGTTGTCGTTGTCGGGGTAGTCGCTCGCCAGCTTCTCAAACGACTTGGCAGCCGCGGCGTACTCGCCCTTCGCATACTCCTTGTCGGCCTGATCGGCTGCCTGCTTCTCGGTGCGATCCGAAACCTGTAGAAGATACAGGCCTGTTATCCCCGCAAGGACGACAACGATAATTGACAGGCTGATGAGGATGATCGGAGCAAGGTTCTTCTTTTTCTTCCTTCGGCGAATCGGCTGGTTGTCCCCTTCATCCACATCAACAGGGCGAACCCGCTTGCTGCCTTTCGGCGGTGGGACATTGGTTCCCTCCGTCCAGACGACCTCCTTGACCTTCGGAGGGGCAACGATGGCTGCCTCGACTACCTCAGCATCAACGACTTGGGCATCCACTACGGTAGGTTTGCCAGGGGATCCCGAGGCTCGGGGCTTCTCAGTTTTCTTGCCCCTGGGAGAACCCGCTGTTCGCGAAGTAGACCTGGGAGACGATGAGGAGGTCTCTGGTTCATCCGGTACTGGTAGAGTCTCGGATGGAAGTGGCGGCGGAGGCTCGGTGGGTCGGGGCTGTTCCCGAACCGTGAAGACCTGTCGGCAATCGAGATTAGGGCACCGCATTGTCTTGCCGGTGAGTTCCGGCTGGAGGTTAAACTTCGTTTCGCAGTGCGGGCACTGGACGACTATCGTCACGGGGATCCTCGTGCTTAAATCGGCAGGGTGATTAACTCTATTCTAGAGCGAGATGGTCCGCTTGCGAATGGTGTTTTAGCGACTCGGGGAACGAAATGAGGAGCCTGAGTTGCGTTATCGGAAGTTCCAGAGACTTTTGACTCAAGCCGCAGGTGTCAGATACGACTTGTTTTTTCGGTGAACCTAGCGTCCACCAGCCTGTTTGTGACGGGGTTTTG
>DASZJS010000775.1:0-2530 GCA_035947935.1 Gemmata sp.
CGGGCCGCGGGGAACCTTCTCGTATACGTCCGAGAACAGGGAGCCGAGCGAGAAAGCGTTGGCAATCCCATTGATGAACGGGTTTTTTTTGAAAGTGTAGAGCGTTCGGCCTTTCACTTTCTTTGACTCCTCCCCCAGAGCCATTTTCGACAGGACATCCTTCTCGACGGTCGGTTCTTTGAGCCGAATCACATCGAACGGATCGCGCGTGTTCCCGACAAACGCGTGGTAATAAAGTGCAACATCCTCCGCATCGAATCCGAAAGAGTCTTTGAACATCCCCAGCATCAGAGGGTCGAAAAGAGTGTTGATCGGCGTCTGGCGGAGTTTTTCGAGATCGAATCGATACAAGGAAACAGTCTGCCCGGGGAGTAGATTGGAAGGTTCCTTCTCGCTCATTGGCAGAGTGTTCTTGCGAATCGGCTCCTTTGGCGTATCCTTTTTGTTCGGATCATCAGTTGGATCCTGGATGGGGTTGATGGTATTCCCCGTGCTTCCTCCGCCGCCCTTGGGGGCATTCACAGTTGGCTTGGGTTTGTCTCCACCTCCCATTACGGCAAACCCGACAGCAGCCAGGACGCCAACTGCCAGAACTCCAACGACAATCGCAACGACTTTTTTGGACTTCTTCTTTTTCTTTCCGCCATCGTCGCCATCGTCCGCCGGCTTCTTCCCCTTGCTGGACTTGGCATCTTCAGTTGGTATTCCTCCGGCGGGTTCCTCGACCTTAAATCGATATTTACATTTGGGGCACTCGACTTTGGTGCCGATTAACTTCGGATCTTTAATCAGAACCGGGTGTTCGCAACTGAGACACGGAACTTTGAAGCTAGGCATGGAGCCTCCCGCGGGTAACCCAGGCGGATGTGACAGCGACCAGAATGTATTAAGAATTCATCTTAGCGGGTGGAGTTTCCCCAGTGCAAAGGCTTTTTGATTCCCCGTTGCGCTCTTTGGGCAGAATGTGGCATTTATTCCGGAGGGAAGGCAGACCCTACCCCACCTGCTTCGTGGGCAATGAATAACCCTCTCTCGTTTCAGATACCTCGCCACCCACAGCCATGCGAGCCGTCAGCTCGCACCGCGTTATGGATCGTGGCGCGGGCCGCAGAAACTGCAGCAAAGAGAGTCATTCGGAATCAGCCCGTCGCTTCCTAGCCATCCTGAGAGGTCAATCCCAAGCCGATAAAGATCAATCCGTCCGGATTTGGATAGGATATGACTTTGGCCGGGGTCATAGATCTCACAAACCAACCCTAATCTGAGTCCGGAGGAACGATTCATGCCTTCTCCGCTCATTGGCGAACTGCTCAATGTGCTCGATAAACTATCGGGAGGTGTCCATCCGGGGTTTCGTCCGGCACATGCCAAGGGGACGATGTACTCTGGAACATTCACCCCCGCAACCGATGCTGTAAGTTTGACGCGGGCACCTCACGCGACTCGAGCATCGACCCCCATAACCGTTCGATTCTCGACGTCTGCAGGGGTTCCGACAGTCTCCGACAACGATCCGCAGGGTGCCAGTCCGCAAGGAATGGCGGTTCGGTTCCACTTGGCGGACCACGTCCATACCGACATCGTCGCTCACTCGCATAATGGGTTTCCCGTCCGAACGGGTGAAGAATTCTTGGCCTTCCTCCAAGCCGTGGCGGCAAGCGGACCCAGTGCCCCAACACCACCACCCATCGTCGCATTTCTCGCCGCCCATCCGAAAGCACGAGCATTCGTCGAGGCTCCGAAGCCAATTCCGGTGAGCTACGCCCAGCAAGCGTTTTTCGCCATTACGGCATTCAAGTTCACCAATGGGGCCGGCGTGAGTCGGTTTGGCCGGTTCCGCTTGATCCCGAAGGCCGGTACCGCATTCCTGTCCGCCGAGCAAGCCGCGGCGAAGACAACCGACTTCCTCGCCCTTGAGATGTCCGAGCGACTCGCACGCGGTCCGGTGGTGTTTCAGATACGGGTGCAACTTGCCGGGGATGGTGACGAGGTGGCCAACGCCACCGCCGTGTGGCCGGACAACCGGCCACAGATCGAGTTCGGGACGCTTACTCTCACTCAGCGGGCGGATGAACTGGCCCCGGATATGTGGAAGGTGATCTTCGACCCGTTGCCGAGGGTGGAAGGCATCGATTCGGCAGGCGACCCGCTTACCGAGGTTCGATCGGAGATCTACCTGCTGAGCGGACGGCGGAGACGTGCAGCGGGCAAGAAGTAGCCCGCTCATCCTGGTCGGGAACAACTCTTACAGACCCAGGCGTTGCCTGGGCTGACACCGTTCAACTGCTGGCGGCTTTGACCCGTTTGACGCGATGCCCTCTGGCGGCGACCACTCCGACCGCTTGCCGCAATCGACGGATACCTTCCGCGATTTGGTCTGGTGTCGCGACACCAAAACAGATCCGGCAGTCGTTGTTTGGCACCCGACCCGCCTCATCCGGAACGTGTCCGAACTCCCCGGGGACGTACAACACACCAGCTTCAAGTGACGCCGGAACCAGTACACCATTCGCTCCGGTATCGATTCCCT
>DASZJS010000776.1:0-2316 GCA_035947935.1 Gemmata sp.
CGCCAGCATACTGCGAGTCTACTGAATGCGATGAACGCAGACTTCGAGCGTGCAACGGGTACGTGGGAGATCGAGTGGCTTGTTTTACCTGAGATCTTCTGCCTAAGCGCCGGAGCTCTTGCCCAAGCTAAGTACATACTCAGTGGGCTCGTCGTTCATCCCGACAACATGAGAAAGAATCTGCAACTGACCGACGGCCTAGTAAATACCGAAGCCATCATGATGGCCTTGGGTCCGAAGATGGGCCGAGGTAGGGCACACGACAGGCTGGCGACAATTTCTATCGCTGTTTCGCAGGGCAAGGGACGGCTTATCGATCTTCTGTCAAACGATCCTGAGATCACCCAGATTCTTGATCGTTTTGCCGTTGAAAGGCTCATGGAACCGACCAACTATCTCGGAAACTCCGGAGCGATGGTCGATCGTGTTGTGGCCGGAAGAGGAAACTGAAATGGCCATCCTAAGTACGATCCTGAGCGCACTTCTACCAATGTTCGTCACCTTCCTGCTTGGATTTGTGGCCGCGTGGCGACACGATTTTGAGTCAAAGGATGCTTCGACCCTGAATCGAATGGTGCTGCAATACGCCGTGCCGTTGGCTCTGTTTGCAGGAACTGTCATGACGTCGCGCGCAGCACTCAATCAAGATATTCCGCTAGTAATCACCCTGTGCGTCGCTATCGTTGGCTTCTACTGTGTGGTATTCCTGTTCTCCCGCTTTGTTCTTCGCATGCAAGTGAACACTAGCGCACTGGCGGCTTTAACGGCGTCGGCGCCAGCAGTGCCTTTCGTAGGCCCAGCCGTCCTCGGCGATCTGTTCGGAGAGCTTAGCGCCATTCCAATCGCGATCGCGAGCCTCGTCATCAACCTTACGGTTGTACCAATCACGATTCTGCTTCTTGCTTTGGATTCGACCGGCGGGGCCTCACAGGAAGGTGAGCCTTCGGCCTCCAAGTCGTACGCCGCGGTTTTCGCCAGCAAACTCGTGGAAACCGTCAAAGAACCGATCGTTTGGGCTCCGGTTCTTGCTTTCATTATCGTGTTGAGTGGCGTTCGTATTCCTCAACTCATCGTCCACTCTCTTGTACTGCTGGGCCACGCATCCGGGGGCGTGGCGCTCTTTGCCTGCGGGATCGTGCTTGCATCCGGCAAGATCAAAGTCAACCGGTATGTCCTGTTCTTCGTGGCCCTGAAAAACATCATCCAGCCCGCGTTGGTTCTGTGTGGTTTGCGATGGATCGGCTATCGCAATCCTGTTGTCAGTGAGGCTGTACTGACAACGGCCATTCCGGCCATGCCGATTGTCCTCATGTTTGCTTTACAGTACCGCGTCGCACAGGAGGAGGCAGCATCCTCCGTGTTCCTCAGCGTGATGGGCTCAGTCGCTACGATGGGGGTTTTCATTGCCCTAACGCACTAAGAAATTTATTCATCTACCAGAAACGGAGAATCCAAATCATGACTCAAGTTGAAGCAATCGCAAAGTATGCCGCGCGCTCCTCGTTCGATGACCTTTCGGCCGAATCACGCCGGCAGTTACCAATCCACATCCTCGATTCCCTCAGCTGCTCGATTGCGGCTTTGGGCGCCGGCCCCGTTGAGGCCTGTCGCGAGCAGGTTGCGGAGTTCGGCGGTAGCGGCCCAAGTGCGCTGATCGGCGGCGGGCAGGCGAACCCCATTTACGCGGCGTTCTGGCACACCGTACTGGTGCGCTACGTCGATTTCATGGACAACATTCTGGCCCAAACTGAAACCGCTCACACCGCAGATAACTTCGGCGTGGCGCTGACCATCGCCGATTACGTTGGTGGCAGCGGCCGCGATCTGATGCTCGCAGTGGCATTGGGCTACACGGTCCAGTCACGGTTTGTCGATCATGCCAACTTTATGACACGGGGTCTCGATCACACGGCGCAACTTGCCTTTTCGCATAACGCCGCTGCTGGGCGGTTGCTGGGCCTGAGTGAGCAGCAGATTGGCCACGCAATGGCGATGGCCGCTGTCAGCGATGCGTCATTCGCCGTCGTTCGTGCAAAGCCGCTGTCGCAGTGGAAAGGTCTTGCCTCGGCGCAGTCGGCGCTCGGTGCCATGAACACTTTGTTCCTCGCTCGTCGCGGAGTGGAGGGGCCCCTCCAAGTCATCGAAGGCCCGCTCGGGATTGATCATCTCCTGGGAATGAAGATCAACATCGACTGGGATAAAGAGGGATACGAGGGTGTCGTGGGGAGCACCATCAAAAAGTACAACTCAATGATCCACACGCAGGCCGCGGTACATTGCATGGTCGAACTCGCCAAGGCGAACAAGGTCGATCCT
>DASZJS010000777.1:0-3267 GCA_035947935.1 Gemmata sp.
CGGAAGGTAGTCTCCAGCATCCGTGGTAAATTCGAGGAATCCAGAAAAGATTGCCAAGCCAAACGCGGTCCACATCCACGGGAAAAGCTCTTCGGCGAGTTGAGTGAGAGGCCGACGTCGCGCGGCAACACCCAAAACGCGCAAATCCAGTAGCACAATTGACCCCACCATAACGAGCAACGTGAAGTAATGGACTACAGAGATGCTTGTATAAAGCCAGGCTGTGTTGGCGATCGTGGTTACCCATGAGGTGTGTTCAAGCCATTCTCCAAAATCGTGCACCTGGCACATCCTCTCTGGCCGCCGATTGCGGCCTCGTTGTACAGAACAAGGGTGAAATTAATCGGGCTGCTAAATGAAGGCAATCCATCGTCCCGCAGCCACGATGCCGAACCATAGCAATATCGAAAAGCAACCCGCGCAGCGCGCCGATAGCGGTGCGACCGGGGCATCGTCCCACGTCGCTACTTTGCGATAGGCCAGCATGTGAAAAACGAAGGCATTCACCCCGGCCAGAACGATGAGCAGCATCTTTATTTGAAAGCTCGCATTGTCGTACATCTTCGTGGCTTCCGATGAGAACAGAAGAAACCCGGTTGCGACCTGGATGACGAATCCGGCCCATGTCCAGGGCAGATACCGCCTCGCCAGTTTTGAAACAGAATCTTCCCGAAAGGCCCAACCCAGAAGACGCAAATCCAGGATCGACGTGGACCCCACCAGTAAGATGATGCCAAAGATATGAATGGTCTCGATCGTCGGAAACAGCCACGTCGACTCGCGTACCGCGGTGCCAATTGAAGTGTGTTCGAGCCAATAGCAAATGGCGAAAAGCATGGGCATTTCCCTAGATCTCGGTCTCGTGCAAGTACGCCGCCCTTACCGACAGGACGAGCGCCACGATCACCACTGCGCCTGTGGCGCGAGTTCGCGGCCGTTGGACAACGTGAGGTTTTCGAGAAGCATGATGTTCGCGCCACTCTTGGCGGGATGGCCACTCACGGTGATCTCGTCTCCCTGCCTGAGTACGTTCTTGTTCCAGCCTGCCCTGGCCAGCATATTCGGACTGGACCCCTGGCCTGCCCATCTTTTGATGTTGCCCTTGTCGTCCTTCACGATAAAATCGACTTCTACATGGGGATTGCTAAACTGGAAATCCGTGACCGTTCCCTTCACGGTGATCAATTTCGCCGTGTCGTATCTCGCGAACCCGTGGTGTGCGAACGTCGGGAATGAAACCATCAGGAGACCGGCCAGAGTGAATAGCTTGCTTATCATGAGAAATCTCCCAGGCGGATCCACCAAGCGTTCTCCACGCTGCCGGGCGCCTGAGTGATCATGCGGCAGAAAGGGCTAAGATAGGCGTAAAATCGGAGCAAAATCTTCTTAACACGGATTTAACACCGCTCAGCCCGCGAATTTGTATCCGAGGCCAACGACGGTGAGAATGAATTGCGGATTTTTGGGATCCTTCTCGATCTTCTGTCTTAACCCCGCGACGTGCACATCGACAGTGCGAGAAGATGGCATTGCCTCGTAGCCCCAGACTTCACGAAGAAGCTCATCACGCGAAAGTGTGTCGCCCCGATGCTCGATGAAATAACGAAGCAATTGAAACTCCTTGGCAGACATGGCGATCAATTGACCGTCACGCAAAACTTCGGCGCGTCTCAAGTCCACACGAAGTGTCCCGAATTGGTGGCGGACCGCGGCTGTCCCCATTCCTTGCACTGAACGTCTCAGCAGCGCGTCGATACGCGCTAGTAACTCCGCCATCTGGAATGGCTTCGTGAGGTAGTCATCAGCTCCGGTTCTCAAACCGATGACTTTGTCGATCGTTTGGCGGCGCGCAGTCAGCATCAAGATGGGTATGTGCGAGCCATGCTCTCGTAGCTTTTGGCATATGGTCAATCCGCTCTGTCCTGGCAGCATGAGATCGAGAATAATCAATTCAAACGGCTCAGAAGTGGCCATGTCCAGACCCGAGACACCATCTCTCGCGGTGCTGACCAGGTACCCCTCCTTCCTCAAACGATCCTCGAGAGTCGTGGCTAGTGCGGCTTCATCTTCGACGATTAGTATTTTCGCATTCATGCCGGATCATTCCCCGGGGTAGAAGGAACTACGCTGTCAACGGTCTTGGTTAGGCCTCCTCCGCCGGGCGTTCGGTAGGTCCCCAAACCGGAAAGTGCAGAGTAAAAACTGATCCTCGTCCGAGTTCGCTCGAGACACTCATTCGCCCGCCCATTCCCTCCATCATGTGCTTCACTAGATAGAGGCCAAGTCCCACGCCGCGAATCTGGCCGTCCCGGATTGCTTGGACCCGATAGAAAGGCTCGCAAATCTTTGATAAGTCGGAGGCAGCGATTCCAATCCCCTTGTCTTCAACGCTGATCTGTACCTCTGACTGCGGAAGGTTCTCGACCACTCGTGCTCTAACCGCGGCCCACCGATTGGCGCCTGCATATTTGACGGCATTGCTAAATAAGTTTTCCATGCATTTGTTTACTGCGACCGGATCAGCTATGACGAGTGGCAAAGCAGCACTGACGTCCTTTTCCACGGTGAACCTCGCATCACGGAGCATGGGTTCTGACACCTCCAAACTGTGGACGACGATCGGCACAATCTCAATCGGACGAAGCTCATATTCGGATCGATCCATTCGCCCGGCGGCGACGAGGAGGGCCTTATCCACCAGACGTTCAAGTCGACGACCTTGATCGCGAATCATTCCACCGTATTCACGTATCTGCTGCGGGCTATCGAGGATTCCATCGAAGATATTCTCCGCCGCACAATTAATAACCGCCAGCGGGGTGCATAGCTCATGTGACACACTTGCGACAAACTCCACCTGAAGCTTCGCTAACTGCTCGGCGCGACGAGTCAGCGATAAGACGAGAGCTACGCTTCCGGCCAGAACGGCAAGAAGACCGAAGGTGATCGCAAGACTGCGTCGTTGCCACGCGGCGACTGCCACATCCAGAGATCCAGACGGGTGCTGGACCACCAATTGCCATTCTCGAGCCTCATCGCTAGGTTGCAACGTGGGATGTCCCCTTCGGCTCGCTTCTTGTCCAACAGCCTCGATAAGGTTAGTCGTGGCATCGGGCGAGGACGTGGAAATCGGGAAGTCCGGTTCAGATAAGTAGATCACGCGGAAGGGAGCTTTGGCACTGCGAACGGCGACTCCAAAACCCAATTCGCCAAAATTACGGTGTACTAACTCGGGTAGGTATTCTCGCTTTAAAAACTCGCTGCTGA
>DASZJS010000778.1:0-3144 GCA_035947935.1 Gemmata sp.
AAGCACGTCATTCACCTGTTCATGAATGGCGGCCCGTCGCAGGTGGATACCTTCGACCCCAAGCCCGAACTGACCAAGCAGCACGGCAAGAAACCATCGGGTGCAAACCTCAAGACCGAACGGGGCACCAACGCTCTCTTCAAATCTCCGTTCGAGTTCAAGAAGTGCGGCCAATCCGGTATCGAAGTCAGCGAGATATTCCCCGAGATCGGATCGTGCATCGATGATATTTGCGTGGTTCGATCGATGCACACAAACATCCCCAACCACGAACCCGGTCTGCTCCTGATGACCTGCGGAAACACCCAGGCCATCCGTCCGAGTATGGGTTCGTGGCTCACCTACGGCCTTGGCACGGAGAACCAGAACCTGCCGGGCTTCGTCGTCATGTGTCCGGGCGAACCGGTCGTTGGACCGGCGTTGTGGAACAACAGTTTCCTGCCCGGTGTGTTCCAGGGCTGCCACATCCGGAATCTCGACCCCAAGCGCGTGATCGATCACATCCGAAACTCGAATATTGCGGCTGCCACCCAGCGGGAACAACTCGACCTCCTGAACCAGCTCAATGGGATGCACAAGGAGAAGCGAGCAGGGGACGACCAGCTCGATGCGCGAATTCAATCGCTGGAAATTGCCTATCGAATGCAGACGGAAGCACAGGAAGCGTTCGATGTTGGCCGCGAACCGCTGAAGATTCGTGAATCCTATGGAAAGGGCTACTTTGCGGATGCTTGCCTCGCGGCCCGACGGCTCGTCGAACGCGGCGTTCGGATGGTGCAGGTCTTCTACGGTTCCGGGCAACCCTGGGACGACCACGGCGATCTGGAGAAAGGCCACCGCAACAAGGCCAAGGACAGCGATAAAGCAATCGCAGCGTTAATTCGCGATCTGAAGCAGTTGGGGCTCCTCGATGAAACGCTGATTCTTTGGGGTGGTGAGTTTGGCCGCACCCCAACGAGCGAGGGAAGCAACGGCCGCGACCACAACAACCACGGCTTCAGCGTGTGGATGGCTGGCGGTGGCGTGAAGGGTGGCTTGGCTTATGGTGCAACCGATGAGTTCGGCTTCGCAGCAGTCGAGAAGAAGGTCCACATTCACGATCTGCACGCCACCATCTTGCACCTGATGGGCATCGACCACGAGAAGCTTACATATCGCTACAGCGGTCGAGACTTCCGTCTGACCGATGTGGCGGGTGTGGTGGTGAAAGACATTTTGAAGTAGTTAAGAGTGAACAGTGAAGAGTTAAGAGTGAAAACCAAAGGCATGAATGTTTTCACTCTTAACTCTTCACTGTTCACTCTTAACTTTTCATGTTCCCATGATGTTGTAGCCGCAATCCACATACAAAATCTGACCCGTAACAGCCGATGCCAGTGGGCTACACAGATACAAAACGCTGTTCGCCACCTCTTCCGGGCCAATCGGTCGGCGCAGCGGCGAGTGTTCGGCCGCGTGGGTGATGAGCTTGTCGAAATCCTTGTTGATCGCCCGGGCGGCACGGCTGGCGTAAGGCCCGGCCGAGATCAAATTCACCCGGACGTTCTTGTCCCCCACAAACCACGCCAGTTGCTTCGCATCGATCTGAAGTGCGGCCTTGCACGTTCCCATCCCGCCTCCGTAATGCGGAATGACTTTTTCGCCTGCAATATACGTGAGCCCGACGACACTTCCTCCATTTGGCCGGTTTGCCATGTGCGGAGCAGCCGCTCGCACCATGGAAACGAGCGAATAGGCACTAATCCCCATTGCCTCGTGGTATGCCTTCCGGCTTGTATCAATCAGCGATTTGGTGACCTCCCGGCTGAACGCGATCGAATGGATGAGGATATCAATCCCGCCAAACTCCTTCCCGATTGCATCCATCGTGCCCTGGATCGAATACTCGGGGAACTTCGCGTAACGGCGATCGTTCTTCACTTCCGGCGGCACATCATCCATCGTGTCGTAACTGGCATCGCAGGGGAAAATCTTGGTTGGCTGGAAATCGGAGCCATCCGGCATCTTGCGGGCTTCAGTATCGTCAATCTGGGTACTCCGCAGCAACCCTTCAACGATCCCAACCACTCGGGGATGGCAGGCGAGAACGATCTTGGCACCG
Organism: Gemmata sp.; assembly: GCA_035947935.1. Taxonomy (GTDB): domain Bacteria; phylum Planctomycetota; class Planctomycetia; order Gemmatales; family Gemmataceae; genus Gemmata. Next base: position 2,102 of record DASZJS010000778.1, read on the forward strand.
GCTGCCTGAAGTGTTTTCGAGATGTACCAGGCGAAACTGAGATTGTCGCCCACACCGGAAACCACAGCGGTCTTGCCAGATAGGTCAATGGAAATCATGGTCGGAACCTCGGCTCAAATACGCAATTGTCGCGAAAAGCTCCTACCACTCGGTTCCTCGCGACTAAATGATACCATTTGCGGTATATCCGCTTTGCATTTAGCGGGCAACCCGTTGTGAGCTTGCTAATTTTGAGCCTTCTTCGGTTTTCTATCGACGAAATCGCTGTCTCCGAGAACATTATTGTGAACATCGCGATTCGAGGTCTACATGCCGACAACCGCATCCAACGGAATTCGCCGGGTAGCAGACCGGCTCAATCCTGACACTGTCTCCGATGGCGAGCTACTAATCCGTTTCCTCACGTATCGTGACGAAGCTGCGTTCGCAACCGTGGTCCGTCGCCATGCGGCGATGATCTTCGGCACCTGCCGCCGAGTACTCGGCAACGTCACGGACGTGGATGATGCTTTTCAGGCGACGTTCGTGGTTTTAGTCCGCAAGGCTCATTCGCTCACAGATCGCACTTGCATTGGCAACTTCCTCTATGGGATAGCTTGCCGTACCGCACTCAAGGCGCGTGCTATGGCACTCAAACGCCGCTTGAAAGAGGCACATGCGAAACAGCAAGAACCTTCACCTGATCAGACGGAACTCTTGAAAGCACTGGATGAGGAACTGGCCCGATTGCCCGAGAAATATCGCGAGCCAGTGGTGCTGAGCGAACTCGAAGGGCGATCGCGTAGCGAGGTATCTTCTTTACTCGGTATCCCGGAGGGTACTATTTCGAGCCGTTTGGCGACTGCTCACCGTATGTTGGAAAAGCGGCTCAGAGCGCGAGGTTTCGCATCAGTCTGCATAGCCGCGGTACTTGTGGAACAGGTGTCTACTGCAACGGATGCGCAGATGGACGCAGGGGTAAAGGCAGCGTTCAGTTCGACACAAGACGCCTCACAACTCGCCAGGGAGGTAATGAAGATGTTGTTGTTGCACAAAATCGGGAT
>DASZJS010000779.1:0-5564 GCA_035947935.1 Gemmata sp.
CCCCGGGGCAGACGGTGAACCGAACGGCATCCACGGCCGTCTTCGGACCACCCGCCGCAGGGAACCACTTGGAAAGGTCGCGGACTTCGATCATAGGTTGGTGTACTTGAGGTGTGTAGGTCCATTCGCCCATGGGCGGCCAGAATGCCAAGATTACCGTCGCTGACGCTTCCAACTCGCCAAGAAATCTCCGGTCGCCGATCTATAGTTCCAACATGTCATGGGAGTCGTTATCGTCATACTATTGATGACTCTCCCGAACGCGGAGTTCTTTTGGAGCGAGGTGTCTGGAGTTGTCTAGCACTCCGGTCGCTCCCGGCTCGTCTTAAAGCAGCAGGGGCTGACCATGCAAACTGAAGTTGAAGCGTTTCTTCAACGAATCAGGGCATTCCCGGATGATGATGCGCCAAGACTGATCTTTGCGGATTGGCTCGAAGAGCAGTCCGTCGCGCAGCTTAATTCCCGAAGTCGTGCCAACACTCCCCCAGGCGCGGAGTGGAGTGAGGCGCGGGGCAGGTTCATCCGCGTTCAAATCGCCCTTGCCCGTCTCAAGGAAGAAGTAGACCGCGAAGGCGAACTCGTCCGTCGGCCCGATCGCGAGGACATGCGGAAAGAGTTAGAGAGGGAGGAGCAAAAACTACTGAATGCACATGGCGCAGAGTGGATGGCACCGTTTGAAGGTCTCGCGACGGGGCGGATTTTTCATCGAGGATTCGTCGAGGAAGTGAATGTCATGGCGAGGGATTTCTTGCGGTTCGCTGACGAATTGTTCGCGGCCGGTCCACTCCGGCACATCCACCTCCTTGAACCGGGCGGCAGCCTTCCAGGTGTCCTGGAGTGCCATCTACTGAGCCGTCTGGTCGCACTCACAATCCACGCCCAGCACGCCGGCGAACCTCTTGCCAGAACGGTAGCGCGATCCGACCACCTGGCCGGGCTGAAAACCTTACGACTGAGCCGTAATCGTTTTGGGGACGATTCTACACAACACCTTGCTACAAGCCCTATTCTTGCAAATCTGGAAGACCTTGACCTCGGTGAGAATGAACTGGGTGAAACCAGCGCGCAGACACTAGCGGCATCGCCACACTTCAGTGCGATTCGAAGATTGGAGTTGCGGTACAATCGGCTTGGACCAGTCGGGGCAGAAGCGATAGCCGGGTCGGAGCGACTCCCCAACCTTCAGCGGCTCGGCCTCTCGCACAATGAGATTGGAACCGCCCGATTGCACACGTTGAGCCGAACGCACGGCTTTCTAAGGGTGCCTGTACTGGATCTCTCCGACAATGACCTGAGGGCAGCAGGGCTCCAGGTCATTCTCAACCGCTTTCCCGGACCAGCAGATCCCAACGCGATCCGGCTCAGGGATCTCGATCTGAGCCGCAACAACGCACTGGGAGATGATGGGATGCGGGTATTGGCTGTGTGTCCGCATCTCGACAGTTTGCAGGTTCTGCGATTGGTCGGTTGCGGGATTGAGGATGAAGGACTGCGCGTACTGACAGAGAGCCCCCATCTGGATGGTGTGGTGAAACTCGACCTCTCGAGCAATCCGATCGGCAATGCCGGCTGTCGCGTACTCCTCGATCGGACGCACTTGCGAGAATTGAGATTTCTCAGCCTCAGCACCACTGGGCTTTCACCGGGGATGAAGAGGAATCTCGCTGGAAAGTTCCCTGAGAGTGATTCGTTCCGCGAGAGAGATTAATGATCGCCACAGTGCGGATCGACTCATTCTCGCTTGGCCTGCTTTGGAGGATTGCGATAATCGAGAGGTGGAGGCTGATCTTTCTCCAGCATCGCCTCGTATTTCCTCCCATCCAACCGTTTGGCCTGTTCGAGCTTGGCGTCTTTGATCAATTGCGGGTCGGTGAAGAGATCCCACGCGGTCGCTGCGAGCGTTCGGGCAGCCAGATTCATCCCCTTCTTGCCGATCGTTGTCCCACCACATGCCACAGCCTGCCACGAGTGGCCAGGGGTGCCGGGTACCCAGCACGCAGTGCTGAATCCAGTCACGGGGACAATCCACGACACATCTCCGACATCTGTTGAACCACCACTCGATTTTCCAGATGAATCGAACACCGTGGCGATGTCATCGAGAGAAACCTTTTCGGGGAACGTCTCCTGAATCCGGAGCGCAAACGCGAGTTCACCCGCATCGTATTTCAGATCGTTGAGTCGGGTGAGGTTCCTTTTAGCCACCTGAGCGAGCGCGTTGTTTGGGAGTATCTCCATCGTTCCACCCAGGTAGACGACTTCGAGCTTCGTTTCGGTTGCCAGTGCGCCGGCTTGGGCGCATTTCAACAATCGGGGGTAAAGTTGCTTCACGATCTCGGCCTTGGGATGGCGGACGTAGAAGAACCCTTCGGCAAACTCCGGAACGACGTTTGGAGCGCCGCCACCGCTGGTGATGGTGTGGTGCAATCGGGTGCCGTCCGGAGTGTGTTGACGGAGCAACTCGACGCCGTGCATGGCGAGAATGAGACCCTCAAGAGCAGATCGACCCTTCTCGGGTGCCCCGGAGGCATGAGAGGGAATGCCGTAGTAACGAAACTTCGCGGCAATCCTCGCGAGACAGGTGGCATCGCCCGCGAGGTTCTGACTGCCCGGGTGCCAGTGTAAAACCGTGTCGCAGTCATCGAACAATCCGGCCCGTGCCATGAAGACCTTGGCGGACCCGCCTTCTTCCGCCGGGCACATATAGAATCGTATCGTTCCCCTGATCTTCCCGGCCTTGATTTGTTCTCCGATGGCGAGTGCGGCCGACAGTGATGCGACTCCGAACAGGTGATGGCCACAGGCGTGTCCATACCCATTGCCACCCTCACGCGGTTTACGGAAGGGGACGGCCTCTTGCGACAATTCCGGGAGTGCATCGAACTCCCCCAGGATGCCAATCGTCGGTTTCCCCTTCCCAAACTCGGCCGTGAATGCCGTGGGAATCCCTGCCACGCCCTTTTTCACAGTGAATCCGGCCTTCTCGGCAATTGCAGCGAGTGCCTCGGCAGATTGTTTCTCCTGATACCCCGGTTCAGCCCACTCCCAGAGCTTCAGGGCCGTCGGCCAGTTGGCATCGGCGTGGATCGCCGCGGATTTGATGGCGTTGTCCTTCTGAGCGCAGACCGTGGCTGGCAGGATGAGAAGGAACGAGATTGCAAGAGCGTGGAATCGCATGGTATCGGGTGGGTTGGGTTGGTGTGGGTTGGGTTGGGTTGGTGTGGGTTGGGGGCAGGAGTCATACATTGTCGTCGGTGTCTTCATCGTATGGCAATGGTGCAGATTTTTTCACGCGATTTGTTGTCGCAGAGCTTTCGTAAACCTCACTCCGTGATGTGAACTTGTAATCCCGACGCCGGCTGTTGAGGAATCGATGCCTGACTTCTTGACTCCTGGTGGAATCCTGGCGGAAATGATCACGCCAGCGGTACTCATCTCCGCATCGGGAACGCTGGTGCTATCGACATCGAACCGACTCGGTCGGGTGGTGGATCGAATCCGGATTCTGGCAGCCGTGGCCGAGGAATTGCCGGAGGACTTATCGACCGAGGAAGTGGTGGAAAAGCGAGTGCAGGTTGCGGAACAGGTGGTATGGCTTTCCATGCGGCTTGGCCTGCTCCAGACGGCCCTCATCACGTTTTACGTTGGAATCGGACTCTTGGTCTCGGCCAGTGTCACGATCGGACTCTCTGCATCGGCCAAGGGATTGTTGCCGTGGGTGCCGGTTGGGTTCGGATTGCTGGGTGCAATGGCTCTGTTACTCGGTGCGGTGATGCTGCTACGCGAAGCGCGCCTGGCGGTCTCAAGTACCCGACACGAGTTGGATCACGTTCGTAAGGTGGTCGATCGGAAAACCCGTGTGCGACTTGTTTACAACGAGAAACCCGAAGGCGGTCAGGGCGAATCGGGAGGGTGAGGTCGGAGTTCAGCCGATACCGTGAAATTCGTGAGGCAGTGTTTCGGGCACTGGTAAAGCTCACCTGTGCGATGTCGAATGAGTGTGGCATAATCGTAGTGGTAAGCTGTTATTGATGTGCCAGATCGGCTGGCCCTCACCGGAGGTGACCAATGCCCGAGCCAGTGACATCTGAAATACCGGAATCTGTTACCTTCGATCCATCAGATCGTGAGGCTTGGCGAGTCCGACTCCGGCAGTTGACTCTCCGGGCGCTGGCTACGTTCACCACCCGCTGCGCCAAACGCCTGGAACCTTTGGTTCGCTTGGGCCAGTTGAAGGTGGATGCGTATTCCGTCGGCATTGATATCGATGCGTCACTCAAGCACGGTTGGAAGGCTGTGGCGAACGCCGCGAGTGCTGCCACTGTCTCGGTTGCAACCACGTACAACGCTGTATCAAATAACGCCGCCCTCGCCGCTGCCGCTGCCTATTCTGCGATCGCTGGCAACACCGCGGCTGCAGACACTGACCTGCAAAAACTTCTCGACCTCAATCTCGGGAAACCCGGGGAACCGGGTGAGCCGATCCGCTGGAACGACCCGCGGCTTGGCCCGCTGTGGCCCGATGGTGAGCCAGAATGGTATACCGCGGCCGAGCGAGCATGTCGGGAATTGAAAGACGAACTGCGAAACTTGCCGGAGCCCAGTGCAGGGCCATCAGATCCCATCCTCGAAGCACAGTTTGAAGAGTGGCGAAAACTCGATGTGCTGTACAACGAAGGCAAATTGAACAAATACCGAGGTGAGTATGTGATCTGGGCCGATGGGGAGATTTTCGCCCACGGGCGGCACCTGCTGAACGTCCGGCTACAAGCTGAAGAACTGGCTGGGGCGAAGGGCATCACGCCGAACCAATTGATCGATTACTTTGTCCCCGGCGAGTGAGTCGGTATGCCGCCCACACATCGCATTCGTCTCCGGATTGAAGAACGAAATCCGGATACCTGCCGATACCGGGAACCCAGAGAGCCCGTAGGAACCTCTCGATTAATCCCGCTGCTCAGATTGGCAACTCTCGCTCAAGTAGCTCACCAGACGGGTGGGCAAAGCCCCCGCGCAACGAGGGCGCTTATCGATACCGGAGCGTGGATCTCAGCCATTGAAACCACTACTTGGGGGGAATATGACCGAGCTGGACTGATTGAACCTCTTCCACTCACAGATGCCACAAACCAAGCACCGGCCTTGATTGGCGGATGCAGTTCGACGTACCGACTGGGGCGAGTCTGGCTGAAACTTGTCGATCTGCTGCCGACACACGTAAACTGGCTTCCTGCCGTGCCGGTGATCGCCCCACTGTTGGAAAACCCAGAGTGCCACCTTCCTGCCCCTATCCTCCTCGGCCTTCACCGCGGCGTTCTCGATGGCCGCAAGCTCACACGCGAACCGACTCCACCCCCACCGGGACCGATCCCTCCGAACCACAATTCGGACTGCGGCGAGTGGTACGGTCAGCAGTGGTATCTGGAAACCGCCTGACACTTGCGGCCGGATCGGTTTACAATGCAGGTATGAATCCTATTCTCATCGCCGGGGCTGCCCTCGTTGGGCTTCCCATCCTCCTCCACCTCATCATGAAACAGGAGCCCAAGCGGCTCTCGTTCCCG
>DASZJS010000780.1:0-5613 GCA_035947935.1 Gemmata sp.
GTTCACCCCTCGAAGAGCGAGAAACTTTGATGTACAAAATGGTTGGTTAGCGGCGTCGTAATCCACGCGACAGACCGTACTAGTAAAGCATTCCGCGGACTACCCATGTCTTCGTTCGGTGCATGGCCAACTGCTCGCAACGTGATCTCGGCACTGGTCCTATCCCTGGCGTGGGTATTCTCACTGCTCGATTTTCAAGAACAATCGGCAGAAGCCCGCGGTGCAAGATCTGCGGCACCAGTTCCGAAAGGACCCAAGGCGGGCGAGGAGTTGGAGTTCGAGATTGCGGACGGTGTGAAGATGAAGTTCTGTTGGAGTCCATCAGGCGAAGCGCAACTCGGTTCACCGCAGGCAGAGCGGGATGCGGTACTGAAGCAATTAATCGACCTCAAGCTTGTCACGGATGGTAAGGCACCGGATTGGCTTTCGGCAGAGTCGGAGGGCCTGCGAGGGAAATACCAAACGAACGGTTTTTGGTTGGGAAAGTATCCGGTGACGCAGGGTGAATGGGAAGCAGTGATGGGCAACAACCCGAGTGAGTTTAATGGTAAGAAGGACAACGAGGCGAAGGGATTGAACACGGATCGTTTCCCGGTGGAGTGTGTAAGTTGGGATGATTGCCAGAAATTATTAGAGAAGGTGAACGGTCGTGGTGGTGTGGCCAAGGTGTTCGGTAAGGCGGGGAAGTTTGCGTTACCCCACGAGGATCAGTGGGAGTATGCGTGTCGTGGTGGGCGTGGTAACAAGCAAGTGTATTATTGGGGGGATGAGTTGAACGGTTCGCAAGCGAATTGTTATGGCGACTCTCCCTTTGGCGCGGCGACGAAGGGTCAGAATTTGGAACGAACATGTGCGGTGGAGTTTACGAACGGTGGTAAGTATGAGAAGCATCCTTGGGGTTTGATGCACATGATTGGGAATATATGGCAATGGTGCGACAACAAGTACGAACAAACAGACAAATGTGTGCTTCGTGGCGGCTCCTGGTATATCTACGCCAGATCCTGCCGTTCAGCCTACCGTTTCAGGAGCGTGCCCAATAGCCGCGGCTACCACGGCTTTCGGGTTTGTCTCTCCCTGGAAAAATAATACTATATTCTTTTACACTTTTGTTTTTCCTTCTTTTTGCTCCGGCGTTCTTCGCGGTGATAAAACTCTCAGAAGCCACTCTCACTCGGAAATGTTTGCAAGGTAGTCTTCATACTTCTTGCGCGCAGCGAACTCATCGCTCATGAGCTTCTTCTGCTTGGTGGTCAGGGTGTCGATCTCCTTCTCCTGATCCGAAAGCTTCTTCAGATAGGTCTGGTAAACCTCAGCTTCCTTTGGTGTCTCGCGGAGATTTTTCCGAATCCGATCCTGGTCCGCATTCAGACGGTTCAAGTCCGCCACAACCTGACTCAACTCCCGCTGAGTCACATCCCATGTCCCCTTCAAAGCCAACGCCGCAGTCAGTTTCTGCTTGAGATCGGCGCTGGCTTCCGTAAGGTTGATGAAGTAGCGAATCTGTCCTTCCTGGCTGTTGGTCAACGTCACACTGCTTGCAATTTCCTTCTCTTCCTTGACGGTGAAGCTCTTGGTCTCACCCGCTTTTACGGGTGTCTGGAAGCGGAAGAGGTCAGGTGTATCCTCGATTGGCTTTTCCGTGTCCACCAGCTTGAACTGCTGATTGGTCCGGTTCGGATGTTCGATCAACAGTGTCCGATCTGTTTGACTCCGATTGATGATCCGGTACTTCTTCTCCTCCACGATCTTGGTGTTCGTAGTAACAATGCCACGAACCGCTTTTACGCTGGTGATCTTCTGGGTGCCGGGACCATTCTGAGGATCGACTTCCGTACCCAGGTCGATGGCATAGGATACCAATCGCTCTTCGTTGGGTTGGACGTCGAGAACGCGGGTATCGCCTGCGTAAACGCTGCCTTCAAAGACGGTGATCGGACCCTGGTTCAGGTGGGCACCGCTCGTGTTCTTGAACTTGAGACCAAGCAACGGGTGCGTCTTCTGCACGTTCTGGTTATAGATCGACACTTTCTGGCCTTCGATATCCTTGCCCACGATGGGCAGCATGGCGCTCTTCTGGCGAGCGAGCGAAACCGGATGGTCGATGGTGTACTGGAAGAAATCGCCCAACGCGCCTGCTGTTGCCGCATTACCCACGCTCCCCGTACCGATGCGCTGACCCAGTTCCGATGCAAGAACCCTGGTAAATTGCGGATCGCCCGGCTTGCCTTCCGAGGGTCGGAGACGATCTGTTTCTTCGTTCCCACCGCCATTCCGAAGCGACTTCGACTTAGCGGCCCCACTCCGGCCATCAAAAGCATCAGCACCCGGCGCACCGAGATTGTCCAAAGTCTCTGGTCTTACCAGACCAAAGTAGTTTACAGCAGGTCCATTTTGTGATTTGAATCCCCCGCGATAGGTAACTGGTCGGAGTGAAGCGAAGAGTTCCGGTTCAACCGTAGGCCGTTCGACGTAGAGCGGGTTGTAAAGGTCCATCTTGAAGCTGATTGGCCGACCGCTGATAAGTGCCATCTTCACGCCAGCCCAGTCTTCATCAGTAGGATTCTCGACCATCGCCCAACCTTGCAAATAGGGCTTTTCCTTGTCTGAGAGAACGAGTCGATAGCTCGTTTTCCAGATCGGGGCCTCGATCACATAACCCACCTGAACCTTCCGCTTCCCCTCACCGGCAAAGTGCAACTGAACCGCTTTCTTCTGGCTGTCGTGGCTCAGAGCGAGGACATCCAGAGCCCGGCGGAACTCGGACTCAATGACCGGATTGGCAAACTTCAACTGCTGAATCTCGGGCAGCTTCACACTCCGAAGACCCTCGGCACACCACATGTTCAGCACTTCAACATCAACCGTCGTACTTCCCTGAGAAACCTTCTGGTGTTCCACGCCAACGATAACGCCGCTCAGTTTCCCCGGCTGATTGGTAGTACCCGGAGTCAGAACCACATCGACCCGTTCGCCCCGCATCTGGGAGATGATTCCCGAGAACGTCGGGTTGTTGTTCAAGTTGATTGCAAATGAAGAAAGTGTGCGTGAAATGGGTTCGCGGCTGTCGTAGCTGACCGCTGCTATCCGTCCGTGATTGAAGTCTTCGAGAACCATGCTCTTGAGCAGATCGTTGATGTCCTGCTCCGGGAACGTCAGATCGACGCGAGCATCATCCACCACTTCACCTGAACGGCTGAAGTAACCGACACCGCTGTTGAACAACACCACGCGAGTAATTGGCAGCGTTACCGCTGGCTTCACATCTTGCTTGGCGACTGCATCCACTGCGACCAGCAGCGTGTCCGCTCCCACACCGACTGTCACACCCAAACCCAATGCACCTGCCACCGGCACCACGAGTAGCCATTTCTTCGTTGCCATTGCGAAATCTCCAAGGATGTGCCTCGCACACCAGATAGCTTTTCGAGCTAGTGGGAGAGAGTACACCGGGATGGGAAAGGTTTGCCACAAGACCTGAAACGATCATACCCGAGACTTGTCGAAATAGTGGGTGCAAATGCCGCTGGCCAAGCGTCACAACGCAAATAACCATCAGACTCGAATCGACCTTCTCGCGAGGTTCGGCGAGCGCATCTCTCATCATCGGCTGCGATTGTGCTTAGCTTCTCGTGGTGAGGCGTGAGGGTGTGAAACGCCCGCAGTGTTCAGACGTCTGGTATCATATTCCCAATCATCCTCACGCACCGCCAACGACTGCCCTTATGGATCTCCGTGCTGTTATCTTCGTTCCCGCCCTTGCCGGGAGTGTGATCTGTGGGTTCGTGTTCCTGCTCTTCGCAGCAAACTATTACCTCACGGTCATGGAGAGTACCGGCGTCGGCGCGAAGGAGGTGACGTGGTTCAGCGAACCCATCCTCGACAACGCCGGGAAGCTGGCCTACATGGCGTGGCTTGTTGGTCTCTGGCTCGGCCCCGCGTACTTCATTGGCCGGGTATCAACCGCCGGAATGGATTCGGTGTGGTTGAAACTCGCGATTCCGCTCATGGTGTTCTGGCTTTGCTACCCGATCAGCCAGTTATCTTCGCTGAGCGCAAGCACGATCTGGTTACCTCTGGTCCCGGATGTGTTTGCCCGACTCGCCCAGAAACCAGCCGTATTCCTGGGGTTCCTGGTGCTGTCCATTCCAGTGCTGGCAGCGTTCGGAGTCGGGTTCAAGTGGGCATTTTTGACCGAAGGCGATTGGCCACTTCTATTTGCCGGTACGCCACTACTGGTAGTGGCGGGCTTTATGTATGCTCGTCTAATTGGCCGCCTCGCGTTCGCTCTGCGGTTTACACGGAGCCTGTTTCCGGCAAAGAAAGAGCAGAAAACCAAACCGCCGTCTCCAATTGTCCAAACCGAGGACAACCCTGAGCCCAGCTTCACACAACCGAGCGATCTGCCTCCGATCAACACACCCGATGAGGGTGAACTGACTGGCTATGATGTGAAGTTCGAGGATGATCCACCCGCCCGACCCAAGAAGAGAGTGAGGGCTGAGGCTGTTGAGCCCGATGCCGAACCGGAACGAACTCCCAAGTCGGCCACCGATCCGGAACCAGACGAGTTTCCACAAGTACGCCGACGTCGGACACCCTCCAAGGCGGTTGAGCGAGATCGCGTGTGGACCGATGAGGATGATGAGGAAGCATCGGCGTATGGAGTCCATGAGGCCGAGGTGCAGCCACAGGAGCAGGTTCCGAACGAAGTGCTGAAGCCATCGGAGGAAGAGCTACGACTACTCCGACGCGACGATGTCCCCAAACGACCAAAGCAGATTTGGGGTCTGGAGTTGTTTGTGTTCCTGGGTCAACAGGGAACGATCTCGGCGATTGTGATTGCTTCGGGGCTCTGTGGTATGGTTGGGGTGATGGTTCGCATCGCTCGTGCATTCAACCCTGTGTCGGGTGGGGACTGAAATCGGCGGTCGATGCCGTTGACGTGTCGGGCACGCACCTTTATAAAAACGTGACGCTTGGGCAGTTAGCTCAGCTGGTAGAGCGAGCGACTGAAAATCGCTAGGTCCCCGGTTCAATCCCGGGACTGCCCACTAAATACAACCGCCACGAATGCCTAGAATTCTAGGTAATTCGTGGCGGTTGTGTTTTCAAGGGCTATTGTTCAACAAATGTTGAACCATCTTGGTTGTACCCTGGGTTGTACCCAGTATGTTCTTTTGATGTCTTTTGGCGGCTACCCTGTCTCCTTGGATTCATTCACCCAACACAACTCAAAGAAGATTCTTGGTGAAAAGCTGGGAGCGCAAGTTCGTGTGTCCTTCGTTCTCTTTCGCTCTGTGATCACTTCCTTGATTTTCGGAATCCTCCCGATTCGATTGCCTGACTCACCTTTTCGGGATCGAACCGTGGCAAGGCTCGTGGATGTGCCCGGAACTCACCCAATTCAAGCCCCGTTGCTCTCCACCGATCAACAGTCCTTTCGGACACATTGAACCATTCCGCGAGTTGACGCCTTGTAAGCAATTTCGTCATCAAACCCTCCAGCACGTTCTGTTTGGTATGCCTCCTTTTGTCGTTTGCCGACATAGATTGCTAGCAGCACAATAGATTGTTCAGTCTCAAGATAAATCAGCCGCAAGTCATATCCGA
>DASZJS010000781.1:0-9983 GCA_035947935.1 Gemmata sp.
ATTCGATGCGTTCCATTTGATGCGGATGTACTTGTAAATCGGCTTCCAGTAGGCCGTGACCAATGCCGCATAGGCCTGTCGCCGCACCTCTGGATCGGGGCTTGCGGTCGCGGCCAGCACAGCGCACTGTGTTGTGGGAAATGCAGCCACCGGACCGCCGAGATCGGTATCGTTATGCATCGTACACCCAAAGACTGTTTTCCCTTTAACGCCGATCATGCACTATGCGACATGGGTTTGTCACGACTTCACAGGCCGTGGAGCCGGTGCAACTTCCAACTTCTTTTCCTTCTTTGGCAATTCGGCCCAGAAACGAGTCCACTCAGCACATTCATCGGGTGGAAGCTTGGCTAGTGACTCCGGGTCGCGGACGGGAGCGAAGACTGAGTCATTCCAGATTTGGTTTGAAAGTAGCAGATGGAATCCCTTGTCTAATTTTGACATGCTCTCTCGAAACCAGGTGAGGGCTTTTTTGCGCAACTGGCTCCGCTCAACCTCACTCAGATTTGCTGCGTCGACTCCTTTCCCAGTTGCGGCCTTGATCGCCCACCCTGCAATCTGGGGCACCTTATTAAATTGAAGGTACAGTTTCGAGTCAGCGGCCACCGCATCCGTCGCAAATCGCATAGCAAGGACGTACTTTTTCTCGAACCCAGCACAGTAATCGGCCAATTCAAGAAGTTCAAACGCATTCGTTGGCCGAAGATCACCTCTCAGAACGGCGGGAAGCATTTCCTCCCAACGGGCAATCTTTTCGAGGGAATTCAGGATTCCTTTCGTGTACCCACGAAAGGGATCGTCGGTGGAAGTAAGCGGCAAGGCCTTTCGATAATCTGCGAGAGCAGAGCTATCGTCGCCATTCTTGTGCCGAAAACTTGCACGGAGGATGTATCCACCCGCATGCTCCGGATGCAGGGCAATCATGTCCTCGTAAAACCGAACAAGGTCGTTCTGTGAAGCATCTTTCATCGCGGATGACGCCCCGGGTACAACGTCGAACTCCAGAAGCGAGAACACCATGAAGAAACCGATCTCCGGGTCAATCCGGACGGCCTCGCGAAATGATGCGAACATGTCTTGCCAGTTCCGCATTTCCATAGCCGCATAACCCAGCATCAGGTGCGGCCAGGGAGAGGTGGGATCGAGAATTGCGGCTCCGCGTAATAACCGAAGACCTTGTGGGTCGCCTTTGCGTTGCTCAAGCAGCGTCATCCCGAGCGCAACGCGAGGCATGGCGCTTCGCGGACGGGCAGCCACAGCGGCAGTCAAGAACCGGACCGATTTCCAATGCTCCTCCGATTCAGACTCATTCGACTTCCGCAACATGCTGGTCGTGCCAAGCCGAAAGTTCACCCAATAGTCGCCAGGGAAGCGGTCGTACGAAATGGAAAGGAGTTCGGATAATACTTCGGAGTTATTGAGCAACAGCATGGAATTGGACATTCCATCCACCAGTGAAGACAATTCCCGTGAAGACAGTCGCGTGAATTCCGGCCGTATAAAAAGTTTTTTCAAGGTAGCGGCATTGCCACTCGTCAGGGCATCCGCCCACTCGCGAGCGAAAGGGTCATCGTTAACGCCTTTTAATATCGCATTCAGCCGTTCGCGGATACTCGGCCGATTCATGAGAGCCTGGATTGCGGGCTCCCCAGCAACGGCCGCGGAAATATACACAGATTCGATGATTGAAAAGTCAACATTTGGACCTCGCATGTCGGAGACTGGGCGGACGTGCTCCCAGTTGCGAACCGCGGTGATCAACCTCTCCCGAAATCGGTGTCCCTTCAACCATGCAGCGGCGTCGGAGGTCGATATTGCCAAAAGGTCAACACCGTATCCCCGGAACGCATTTGAGTACCGCTCCGCATCTCTACCAGTGAGCATCACGGGGATCATAAACCTGATGTCGCTTTCCTCTTCGATCTTGTCGAGTTGCGCCAGCAGTGCACAGTCACGCTCATCCTGTGAGAGACCCGCTCCAATCGCGATCATACGCGAGCGAAGTTCATCGGTCGACTCTCCGGATTTCAGCAAAGCTTCTGCCCGTTTCAAAGAAGAACGAGCCGCAGTAAGTATGAGAGCCCACCGTTGCGGGTCATCGGCCTGCTTCCAGCCGTCCTCACGAAGAAGAGCCTGCGTTTCATTCAACGCCGCAACAACGTCGCGCTCGGTGGCCAGTTGCCGGGACAATAACTCGGACTCCCGGCTCTTTTGTTCCGCTTCGCGGGTAAGCTGATCGGCCAGCCGATCAGCCTTTGCGCTCTCGATCCACCACGCTGCAAAACAAGCGACAGCGAACAGCGCGAGAATAGTCATAGCCAGCACGCGTTGCACACGACGACGTTTCCGCTCCTCGGCCGACCTGACTTCAGCCCGAGCCCGCTCCATCTCTGCCTGTCGGGCACGCTTCTCGGCGTCCGCTCGCAGAGTGGAGATTGCCTCGGCAACTTCGCCCGCGTCCCGGGGTCGATCCCCCGGTTCCGGTGCCAGACATCGTTTCGCAAGGGCAATCAGTTCCGGCTCGGCCCCGCAGCCGTCCAATCGGGTGAATGCATCATCGAGCTTCGCACGCGCTGCCAGTCGTCGGGCACTCTCGGCGCTCTCCGAAACGAATGGCGGCTGACCGGTGAGTATCACGCACAAGATCGCACCAAGGCCAAACACGTCGGAGCGTTCGGTGATCTGATCCACGGCCCCGATGGCCTGTTCGGGAGGCATGAATGCCGGGGTACCAAGCAGGCTACCGGCCTGTGTTGCCTCGGCACCTTCCCGCAACGAGCGGATCTCGGTTCCGAGTGTTGCATCATCCACCGAAGGTTCGGCTGGCTGTCTGGCATCCAGAACCTTTGCCAATCCCCAATCCATGACTTGAACGACACCAAAACTCCCGACCATAACATTGGCAGGCTTTAAATCCCGGTGTATGACGGAGCGGTCGTGTGCATACCCAACCGCCTGGGCAATCTGCTCAAAGATGGCCAGATATCGCCCACGCTCTGCCCCCGGATCGCGCCGTTTACTGAGCAAATCAGCGAGGGTGTCACCCTTGATCAGCTTCATCGCCAGGAACGGACGACCATCCGGCAGAATCCCGACCCGGTGAACCGGAGGAATACCGGGGTGTTGGAGCCGCCCAGTGATTCGTGCTTCCTCGACGAACCGTCGACCAATAGCGGACTCTGGAGAGAATTTTTCGCGCAGAAACTTCACTGCCACATGGCGGTCCATCGCCAGTTCGCGGGCGCGATATACCACGCCCATTCCTCCCTCGCCAATAAGCGAGTCCAGTTCGTAGCCTGCTGGAGGAATGAGAGGAGCTGCATCGATCGCAATACTGCCATCCGGAGCGGACGTGATGGTTGGCGAATCGGGATTGTGTGTCTGGGTCGGCTCGATCATGGCGAATCGCTCGGATGGGAAGTTGCGGAGATCGATGTTGTCTTCTGACCAGTTTCTGTTTGCAGTCGACTCTGGTCAAACACTTTCCCCTTCCTGCAACCTCGGGTTGCGATGAGTCTCTATTCGCAACTGGTGGTGATGCTGCGCTCAACAACCGACAAATTGCTGCGACAGTTTCAAGTAGGTCTTCCTGTAGCCGCAACCCTCAAGGCAGCAAACCGCCATCAGGAATTGACTCACCCTGTTCGACAGGATCGCTTCTTCTTCCGCGTTCTGGAAGGCTCTCATTTCCCCTCTGCTCAACTCTTTGCGCGATTTTCTCTTGATTCGCAACGACTGCCCCGTCATGCTGAACTCATCTGGTATTCATTTTGTGTTGTCTGAACTGTTAGCCCTCGGGCCGTAATGTTGGCCACATCATTCTTCGCCGACTGTTTGCCCCGGGTTCGCCCACTATTGCCACAACCCAATACCATCAACCGTTTGTTACACTAGCCACCCGTACGGGAGTACGCTCATGGCCAAGGCTCGCGGTGATTACACCGATATCCTGCTTCGCAAGAAGATCGTTGGCGCGGACCAGCTCATTGAGGCGGAGAACGCCGCCGCTGCCCAGGGGTTGAAGCTTCAGGACATGCTGGTCAAACTGAGTTACGCCACAGCCCCCGAAGTGATGTCGGCCGTTGCCGAGCATCACGGTATGCAGTTCGTCGATCTGAACGAACTGGAAATCCCCAAAGCCGTCATCGAACTGGTTCCCGAGTCGGTCGCGCGGGAAAACCTTGTTCTCCCGCTCTCCCTCGAAGGCAATACGCTCAAAATCATTACTGCCGACCCGACTAACTACGACACCATCCAGAAACTTCAGTTCATTCTGAACAAGGATATCGTCCCCGTACTTGCCATTTCAGATCAGATCACAGAAGCCATCAACCGGAACTACGGTCAAACCGAAACCGAGTCCGTGGACTCCATGCTCGTTGAGTTCACCGACACCGCCATTGAGTTCACCCAGACTGACTCGATGGCAACACTCGCAGCGGCCGACGACTCGGACGCGCCCGTTGTCCGGCTCTGTAATCTCATCATCCAAGAAGCGATTAGCTTACGTGCATCAGATATTCACATCGAGCCTTTTGCGGATCGCGTCCGTGTTCGATATCGGATTGATGGAATCCTGGTGGAACGCGATGCCGCACCGAGACGATTGTTATTGCCTTTGCTTTCTCGTTTGAAGATTATGGGAAGCATCGACATTTCTGAGAAGCGTCGACCCCAGGACGGTCGTATCAAGATGACTGTCCACGGCAAACACTTCGATCTTCGTGTTAGTTTATTACCTTCGGTTCACGGACAATCCGCGGTGATGCGGATCCTCGATCGGGGGAATATTCAAGTAAACATTCGCGAACTTGGATTCAGTGAAGAGGACTACTTAAAGTTTCAACAAGTTATCAAGCGTCCGAACGGAATCTTTCTCGTTACGGGACCAACAGGATCTGGGAAGACCACGACTCTCTACGCGGGGTTGAATGAGCTGAACCGACCCGACCGCAAGATTATTACTGCTGAAGATCCCGTGGAATACTACCTGCCCGGCATCAACCAGGTGGAAGTTAAGCACGGGATCGGGCTCGATTTCGCCCGCATCATCCGTGCGATGTTGCGACAAGCACCTAACATTATTCTAGTCGGTGAAATTCGAGACAAAGAGACGGCAGAAATCGCCGTGCAAGCTTCTCTGACTGGACACTTGGTTTTCAGTACGCTACACACGAACGATGCGCCCAGTGCTATAACGCGCCTTGCAGACATCGGAGTGGCCCCCTTCCTCATCGCAAGTTCCGTTATCGCGATCATGGCTCAACGCCTTGTGCGCGTGAACTGCGTGAAGTGTCGCGAGCCTTTCACTCCATCGGCCCCCGAGCTTCGCGCTGCCGGCATTACTCCCGAGATGGCTGCGAAAGCCACATTCATGAAGGGCCGCGGCTGTAACCACTGTCGTCAAACGGGTTATCGTGGTAGAATTGCGATATTTGAACTGATGCGAATGACTTCGGTCATTCGAGAACTGACCTTTGCTCAGGCACCAACCCAGGAAATTCGCCGCAAGGCCCGTGCGGGTACTACGATGAAGACTCTCCTCGACGATGGCATCCTCAAGGCCATGAAGGGCTTGACCACCCTTGAGGAAGTCCTCAGTATCTGCCACGCTGAGGTTCTCATGCTTCAGGAAAGTTAATTTTGGGGAGACAGTGAAGTGGTGAGTTTCTGAAAAGACAATAGAACCAGGAACTTAGGGCATCTGCTAACGATGCCGGACAGTGGAGGTTTTTGACCAATTTTTGGCAGGGCATACGCTAAGCGCGATAATGCGTCATCGGGGAAACGAGAGCCAATCTCTTCCCCAGCCTCTCGCGTTTTCGCGGTCGGAATCTGTTCCGCTCACTGGCGAGTATTGCCGCTGTCATAAGCCCGTGAACGGGGGTCGATCGTGGCGAAGGTTTCGATGGAGAAGTTACTGGCCACTGTGATTCAGATCAAGGCCAGTGACTTGCACATCAGTGTCGGCCAACCACCTGTCGTCCGACACCAGGGACGGCTGCGCAAACTGGATATCGGCGGTGGCATTCTCGACAACGATGATACTACCGGCCTCATGAAATCCATCACGCCCGACCGCTGCCAACAGGAATTGCAGCAAAAGGGCGGCAGTGACTTCGCCATCGAATACGTCGATGGCTATCGGTTTCGGGTAGCGGTGTTCAAGCAAAATGGCACCGTGGGCATAGTGCTCCGGCGCATCCCGAGCCAGTTTTTGACGTTCGAGCAACTTCGTACGCCCGAAGCCATCCGCTCGCTGATCATTCGCCCGCGTGGTTTGTTTCTCGTCACCGGCCCAACGGGCTCCGGCAAGACGACCAGCCTCGCCTCAATGATCAATTTCCTCAACGATAACTACGACAGACACATTATTACGCTCGAAGACCCGATTGAATATTTCCACAAGCACAAGAAAAGCACTGTGAACCAGCGGGAAATCGGCATCGATTGCCCGGACTTCAAAGAAGGAATCCGACGCGCACTCCGGATGGACCCAGACGTGATCCTCGTCGGTGAAATGCGCGATCTCGAAACCATTCGTGCAGCGTTGGAAGCTGCCGAAACCGGGCACCTTGTGTTCGGAACCCTGCATACGTCCGGTGCCGCATCCACCATCGACCGCGTAATTACGGTGTTCCCCGAGAACGAACAGGATCAAATCCGCACTCAGCTTGCTGGTTCGATGATTGGCGTGCTGTCGCAGGCTCTCCTCCCGAAGAAGCCCGAGGGACTGATCGCCGCGTATGAGATGATGGTGGTCACACCCGCTATCCGCAACCTGATCCGTGAAAACAAGACGTATCGGGTCGATTCCTCGATCCAAACCGGCCGCAAACACGGCATGAATCTGCTCGATGAATCGCTGTTCAGGCTCTGGAAGGAAGACCTCTGCGAAAAGGAGGAAGTACTCCTGAAATCGAGCCGACCAACCGAACTCGCAGCCAAAATCGCCCAGGCCGAACGCGGCATGGAGGAAGACGAGGACGAGATGGGGGATGAGGACGAGGATGAGAACGAAGAAGAAGAAGAGGAAGAAGAAGACGATTGAAGCAAACGTAGAACGATAATACACAAGCCCTCCGCTGAACTGGAACGATTCCGAATGCAGACGCGGAGTGTGGAACGATAAAACAAGAACCCTCCGTGGAACGTGGAATCCGGAACGCTGAGAGTGAAACGAAAAGCCCAGACGGTCTTCGCTTCTTCACTCCGCATTCCGAACTCCGCGATCCGCGCTTCTACCTGAGGCAGAACTCAAATGGCCGGCCCAAACGACAAGAACGACAAGACCCCACCGAAAAAGCCCACGCCCACTACCAATCCCACGGGAACGGCGGCTGGAAGCCAGGGTGGCAAACCGGTGGTCGGATCGAATGGCTCGGCCGGACCAGGCCAGCCCAACAAGTCTGTACCGCCCACCGGTGCCAATGCCCCCAAACCCGGCGCGCCGACTCCAAAACCCAATCCGGCCGCCTCGGGGGGCAAGCCGCCGGCCAGCTCAGGCGGCAGCAAGCCCGCACCCACACCCCCCAAGAAGACCCCACCGAAGAACAAGCACGCCCACATCGATGCCAATACACGCCAGCTCGGCCAGAAATTCGTGGACCTCGGGTTCATGGATGAAGCGCAATTGGAATCCATTTACGAGGACATGCGGACCAGCGATGCGAGGCTGGGCGACCTCGCCCTGGAGCGGGGACTGGTTAAAGAAGATCAACTCCTTCAGGCCACAGCTGAAGTCCACGGGATGCGGGTGGCCAACCTGGAAGAGGTCAAGCCAAACCCGGATGCCGTCAAACTCGTAACCAGGCAGATGGCCGAGCTTTATAAGCTCGTTCCGCTGACCTACGAGAACGAGATCCTGACCATCGCGATGTCCGACCCGAACAACCTCCAGGCGATGGATGACCTGAAGAACCTGCTCGGGATTCGCAATGTTCAGCCCGTACTCGCTCCTCCCAAACAGATCGAGACACTTCTCGCCAAGGCATATTCAAACGAAAAAGAAGAGTCGATTTCCGCGCTGATCTCAGCGCTGGAGGCCAGCGACATCGGCTCCAACCAGATGGGCCGGGAAACCTCGATCGACCTGAATAGCCTGGAGGAACTTGCCAACTCCCAGCCGGTACGCAAGCTCATCAACATGGTTCTGCTGATGGCGATCCGCGACCACTCTTCGGACGTTCACTTCGAGCCATTCGAGGACGAATACAAGATGCGGTATCGGTGCGATGGCGTGCTTTACGAGATGGTACCGCCACCCCGCCACCTTGCTACCGCCATCGCCTCACGTATCAAGGTCATGGCCAACCTCGACATCGCCGAGCGGCGACTCCCCCAGGACGGCCGGATCGAGCTGAACGTCGGCGGAAACCCTGTCGACATGCGGGTTAGCGTCCTTCCCACACTGTTCGGAGAGAGCGTCGTTATCCGGGTTCTTGACCGCACGAACGTCGGTCTTAGCCTCGACCGGATTGGCATGCCGCCCGACATCCTGGCCCTGTTCCGCGCGGTCATCAAGAAGCCGAACGGCATCGTGCTGGTCACCGGGCCAACGGGGGCCGGCAAAACCACCACGCTCTATTCCGCTCTCTCCGAACTGAACGATATCGATACCAAGATCATTACCACGGAAGACCCGGTCGAATACGAAATCGATGGTATCGTGCAGTGCCCGATTAACCACGAAATCGATCTGACGTTCGCTGCGGCTCTGCGGTCCATTCTTCGACAGGATCCCGACATCATCCTGGTCGGTGAGATTCGCGACCTCGAAACGGCCCAGATCGCTATTCAGGCTTCGCTCACCGGGCACTTGGTGTTCTCGACACTGCACACTAACGATGCCCAGAGTTCCATCACCCGTCTCCGCGATATGGGAGTCGAGCCGATCCTCATCACCGCCACGGTCGAGGCGATCCAGGCACAGCGGCTCGTTCGACGAGTCTGCCAGCAATGCCGCGCTGGATATGATCCCACACGCGAACAGTTGATGGAAATTAACCTCACGCAGGACCAGGTGAAGGGCAAGCAGTTCTACTACGGCGAAGGGTGCGACAAGTGCAACAACCTTGGGTTCAAAGGCCGCACCGGGCTCTATGAAGTCCTCATCATGAACGATGACCTGCGAGACATGGTGAGCCGCGGAGCCAGCACCGATGCCCTCCGGGCATACACCCGCAAACAAGGTACTTCCAGCCTCCGGGACGCTGGCCTCCGGGCTCTATTCGCCGGGACAACCACACTCGATGAGGTTGTCCGCGAGACCGTGCAGGAAGACGAGACGTGAGAAATTCGTTTTCGCGCCCTCACTCCCAACCCCTCTTCCTGGGGGAGAGGGGCTGAATCTGGCTCCCCTCTCCCCCAGGGAGAGGGGTTGGGGTGAGGGCGGTTGAGATCACAGCATTAATGGAATAGACTGCTCCCACAGACGTTAGCCCCTTACGGGGCGACAGGACTCGGCCTGACGCTCGACGTTGACACTGTTTGAGGACCGTTATGCCAACGTATAAATACGAAGCGCTCGATACTTCCGGTAACGAAGTTAAAGACTCGGTTGAAGCGACGAACGAAGAGGAAGCGTCCGCAAAGATCAAGTCGATGGGGTACTTCGTCACCAAACTGACAGCGTCGTCCACTGGCGGCGCAGCCGGCAAGAAGAAAAAGAAGAAGACTGGGAAAAGTCGCAAGACTTTCACCATCGGCGGCGTCAAGCAGAAGATGCTCGTGACGTTCACCCGGCAATTCTCCACCCTTCAGGACGCTGGTCTCCCCGTCCTCCGATCGCTGCGCATTCTCGAACGGCAGATGAAGCCATCCGTATTGAAAAACGGCTTGATCGATGTGGTTGACGATGTGGAATCCGGCTCGTCGCTTTCCGAAGCGATGGGCAAGCACCGCAAGTGCTTCAGCAAACTCTACGTGAACATGGTGAAGGCCGGCGAGGCGGGCGGTGCTCTGGAAGTCATTCTCCAGCGCCT
>DASZJS010000782.1:0-7021 GCA_035947935.1 Gemmata sp.
ATAACCCACCGCTCGGAGCAAGGCCAGTTCCCCCACACGCTCCCAGACACTGCGCAGGACAACCACGGCAAGTCCCATCACACCCAGGAGCAAGCCAAGCCCACCGAGTAACTGGAATGTGGAAAGGTAAGCTCCGATGACTGCCTGATACGCCGCGACTCGTTCGCGGGTTGGTGTGGCGATCAACCCGTTCGCCCGAAGCCCCGTTGCCAGCACGCGGCCAACCGCCTCTTCCTGACCCGGCGGCGTGCGAACCAGGAAGACCCGATAGCCGCCTGTTTTGGGAAATGCCTGCGCGAACGCTGCATCGGACATGAGTAGTTCGCTCTGGAACGGGCTATCCGCGAACGTACCGACAATGCGAAGCGTGACTTCACCACCATCATCGCCGGGCATTTTGATTTCGCCACCAACGGCTATTTTGAGCATCCACTGGGCCGTGTTCTGCTCGCAGAACACGGGAATAGCTCCACCTGGCAGCGTTTTCTTGAGCAACAACCACGGATTCTCCTTCTCAGCGGAAGTGACTGCTTCCGTTTCATAAAACTTGAAACCCCCGCGCTCGATCAGGCTATCGGGAACTCCGAGAACTCGCGGGCGGGTGACCTGAAAGAGATTCATGCAGCTCGCGTCATCGCCATCCCGCAGCCGCAGTGGGTAAACTTCGAGTCGTTCCAGCTCGGGAAGAGTGGCCACGAACTCCGGATTGTGACTTGAGCCGCCAAACGCCTCCTGAAGTCGGTTTTCGAGATCGTCACGGCCCGGTCCTTTGTCGAAGGACTGGAACATCGGCACATCGGTTTCTGCGATCAGGTTAAAACCCCCGCTCCCACCAAATTTGTCGAGGAACTCGTTGCCCGGTTGTCGCCGGAAACTCTCGACTGCAACAAGTAGAAACGCAGCGGATGCCAGGAGCGCAGCAGTCAGAAGACTGCGTGTCGGGTTCCTGGCAGCGTTTCGCCCTCCAAGCTGCGCAAGGGCCGGCAAACCGCGACCATTCACCACGGCATGTCGGCTGCGTTTCATCCACACCCACGGCAGCGCTAACCCGGCCGTGAGCAAAAGCCCTCCTCCACCGAAAAACGTCATCGCCTGGTAATCCGGATTGCCGATGAACTTGCCGGCAACAATCAACCCGATGCCAAGCGGTAACGAACAGACGACAAGCCACCAGGCGATCCGCGATTCGCTTTTTACGACTGTTGTGGCGATGAGCGTTTCGCCGCGGAGCAAGGCGGGCGGAGACACTTTCACCAGCCCACGGATACTGAACCAGAGCGCGCACAGTGCCATCGCGAGAGTCAGGCCGAAACCCACGATGAAACTGGTACTGGTGACGTGTGGGCGAAGAATGTTCCCGACATCCTTGTCTGGCCACAACTGAACCAGCACGAGCAAGAGCAGACGGTTGTAGCCAATCCCAATTCCCAGGCCGATCACCGCCCCGATCGCAGTGAGAACCAATCCTTCCGCGAGCAGCAACCGGCGAATGTCGCGAACGGCAAAACCGGTCGCGAGCAAGAGGCCGACTTCCTTCGCCCGGCGGTCGAGTGCAAGCCGGAACAGGAGGCCGACCAGCATCAACGCGGCTGCGATCAGGAACAGGCTGAACCCAAGGAACAGACCGCCGAAGTCAGTTCCTCCGTGGCTGGCCGTGAGGAGTCGTTCGCGGATGGGGTCGAATGCGAGCCCGGCGGATGCAGGATCGAGTTCTTTCGCCAGGGCAGCGCGGAGCCGCTCCGCCGCGGCTTGCGGTGTTTCCCCGGCTGCCGGAGCAATGCGAATGGAAGTGACCGAACCATATCGACTCCCGAACAGTTCCTTCGCGGTGGCTAGGTTGACATAAGCCTTGGGCGTTGCGTGGTACTTGTCCCAAAACCGTTCGTTAATATCGCCCGATTTGATCTTTTCGCGCACCTTCTTGTTGTCGAGTTGGGGCGGGCGGTTCCAGTTCAGAGGGTTCACGCTCTCATCGGTCATTCCTTTCACGGCGGGTGTTAAATCGCGATCATCGGCTGCGCCCGCGAACGGAATATAGCCGCGGAACACGAGGGACTTGGTTTCCAGCTTGCCCTCGCCCTCAACCTCGGCGTTGAAGTAGGCCAAAGAAAGGCGAATGCTGCCATCGTCCTTCAGGCCACGCAGCGGCGAATCGGGCCAATCGAGCAACACAATCTCGTTATCGCCGGGAACGACACCCTTCGCTGTCTGGAACGGCCCCAGTGGAGGTGCAGCGGAAGGATTGACTCCGGCAACGATGGAGTAAGGGATTTCGGCCTTGTCGTGTGAAATCGAGTTGATGAGGTAAACGATCGTCCGCTCAGCCCGCATCCCCAGGTTCGCGGCGATTCTTTCCACCGCCGCAGCCGTGGCATCATCCATCACCAGTTGTTCGCTCTCGATGCTGACGTAGCCTCTGGGTTCGCGCTGTTTGCGGTCAATGACTCGCTGGGGAACTCGGACTTTCAGTCCGAAATCGGCAACGGTGAGTTTTGCTTTCAGGGCGGCATTCAACTCGGCAACGGTTGCTCCCGAAGAGAGAAAGGTCGTTGCCTTGGGTGGAAACGACTTCGTCTCACCCGGTTCGTTCTGCACGAGATCGGAGAGCGTGCGGAGCGGCACGAACAGGTTGAGTGGTGCTGCCGGGTTCGGAGTCAGGTTGAAATCGTTCCCCACTGCATCGGCTGGTAACACTGCGGCGATCGTGAGCGTCGCCGTGACAAGACTGTCATCGAGCGATCGCTTGGCGAAGAGTGAGGCACGTGGGATGTCCGAGAACCGCTCCACGCCGAGTTTGACCTTATCGCCCGCCGTGAGCCCAAGCTTCGCGGCGATGCGGTGCGAAACGACGACTTGCTTGCCGTTGCTGTTCCAGTCCACAGCGCCATCCGGAACACCGGCTGGCTTGAACCAGTCATTGACCCCGAGAACGGTGATGCGGCCAAGGGATGGGGCTGCGGGATCGTCGCTGGCAACCTGGAGTGATCCCGGCAAGAGAAGAACGGCTGCCGTGTGACCGGGAAGCCCCGTAGCGATATCCGCCGGAACGGGACGGTGGAGCATTGCCGCTGCATCGATCCCGGCCAGTTGTCGTTCGATTCGCGCGCGAAGGCTGCCGCGGAGCGAATCGCCCACCAGGAGAGCACCTGTCAATACGGCCGACCCCACGGCCACGCCCAGCAAGACCGCGAAATTGCCGAGCCAGTGGTAGGCGAGATTTCGGAGAATCAATCGGCGGAATGTGAGCATGGGGTCTTTGCACGCGGAGCGGAACAAATGCTTCCGGGGTTTCGACACCTCTCGTTGGAGGCGACATTATTGAATTGGGTGTGACCGGCAAAGCGCTCAAGGAAATAAAGGGAAACGCGGGAATAAGTAAAACAAGACCCCCTCACCCGCCTCACGTCGCTATGCGACGTTCGGCGACCTCTCCCCCACACGGTGGGGGAGAGGTGTTGCCCCTGCGATTTCGGAAAGCTCCACGAAAGGGATAGCTTTCCACCTCTCCCCCACCGTGTGGGGGAGAGGTCGCGGCGCTTCGCCGCGGGTGAGGGGGTCTTGCTTCCCTTTTCCCAAACTTTCTACGAACGGGATGCCGGTCACACCCTATTGAATTGATATATGCTGGCTTTTGGAAGGTGTGGAACTTGTCTTTGGAGCACGGCAGTCGTTGAGCGATCGCGTAGCCGAATAGCCTCCTGATCGGCGACCACAGCTTCATGGATGAGGCTTCTTCCATCCGTGACGGTCAACCCACTTTACCGCCAGCCATAGCCATGCCGCCGAAAACCCGAGAATGCCAGCCAGTACGAACCCGATCACTGCACCAGAAAGCCGCCTACTCATGCCCGCGAGGGTCAACCCTCCGAAGACCAGACTGGCAACCAGCATGTACAGCATGTACCTCAATCGTTCCACAGCAACATCGCGCGACCAGTAAGTGCCCAACATCCAGAATCGAACCCAACCCGGCTGTTTTGTCTTGAACGCGGGATCTCGCACAGTGGCCGGGTTTTTCCGGGAGCGATTGCCGCGGTAAGGCCGTCGATGCCGATGCGGGCTCGTCTCCGTTCCCGTTGACATGAACCACGTAACGGGGTTCTGGAAATAATAATCGCGCAACACATCGTACATCTGTGGGTGGCTATGCTGAAGTTGCAACGGCTTCTCGAAGAAGCATTCGGTTGCCACCGCGAAGAACTCGGCTGGGTTGGTCGCACCATATTGATCGAGGACTGTCGCCTTACCCTGATCGGATGCTTTGCAGAGACGATCGTACTCGGCCGTCATCACTGCATGCCATCTCCGATACTCTTCGGCAGATCTCAACGGAGGTGTCCCATCCGCCAAACCATCCAGGAAATCGAGCTGATGGGCGAACTCGTGCAGAACCACGTTGTTGCCCTTCTCCGGGTTTCGGCCACCTTCGAGTACCGCGTCCCATCCCAGGATCACAGGGCCGCCAGGCCACGCTTCACCCAGTCGGCCGATACCTTCGTGGACGACGCCGTCGGGACCAACCTCCCCATCCGGTGCCCGGTATGCGGAGGGGTAAACCAGAATCGTTTGGACGTGATCGAAGTATTCGTGTTCCACACCCAGCAGGAGCAGACAGGCTTGGGCGGCGATCGTTACCTTGATCTCATCCGTCATGGTCAAGCCGCCACACCCCTCCCACGACTTCTCAGAAATGAAGATGCGGAGATCGTCCCGTAGCTTGGCCTGATCGGTTGCCGAGAGAAAGCTATACAACGCCACGTTCTTCTGCAAATAGTCGAGCCAATCGGCGCGGAATGGGGCTGCGAGGATGTGTTCCCGACGGCGGCGATCGAGCCAAGAAAAGAGCATTCCATCCCCCCTGGCGCTAAGGTCCGGCTTCTACTCAGGGGCTTTTACCGACTCGGGATTAACGCAAGGGTGCAAATGGCGGCGATGAGCAACCCCAGACCGATGGCGATGCTGATCAACATCTGGCGGGAAGGCGGCCTCCGGCCCGAATGCTGCCCTCCTTCGTTACTTTGAGCGTTGAGGTAATCGCTGTATGCCGATTCAATGTCATCCATCGATTCACCTCCCTTTGCGTGGCCGAATGGTTATACTTCGCACAGTTTGTTCTGACACAAGCCCGAAGCGCCAGCTTTGACGTGCGCTTTTATGGTTGTTATGCGAAAAGCCCGATACAAGCCCGAAGCGCCAGCGAGGGAAAAGCTGTCCCTCGCTGGCGCTTCGGGCTTGTATGGATGGTGCTTCCGCACCTTCAGTTTCAACTATGGAACTTTGGGCTTGCGCCATAAGCGCAACTTCAAAAAGCGCCAGCGAGGGCCAGCTTTTCCCTCGCTGGCGCTTCGGGCTTGTGTCAGAGTTGTCCGCGTTAAGTATAAGTTCATCCAACCGAAACCTCAGCCTATCGTTAACCGCATGGCACCACCAAGCCATCGTTCACTTCCATCAGCTTGGAGAACAGTTTTGCCAAATCCGCGCTGTGGGTGACGACAACCAGAATGTTGTTCTCCTGCCGGTGCAGTTCAATCAGGAGTTCGCCAACACCTTGCGCGTTCTTGTGGTCGAGGTTCCCGGTTGGCTCATCGGCCAGCAACAGAACCGGCTTCAGAACCAGTGCCCGGGCGACTGCCACACGCTGACGCTCGCCACCCGAGAGTTCCGCGGGACGATGATCGAGCCGAGTACCGAGCCCGACCCGTTCGAGCAATTGGCGGGCGTAAGCTTCCGTGTCCGCGGGCCGAGTGTCGCGGCTCACGAGTGTCGGGACCAGAACATTTTCCAGGACCGAACACTGCGGAAGCAGGTGGTGATCCTGAAACACAAAGCCGATGCGGCGATTGCGGAACGCCGCGAGTTCTGGTTCGGGGAGGGTGTAGGGATTGGCGTCTTCCAGAGCGATCGTTCCGGATGTTGGCGGATCAAGCGCACCGAGCATGTGGAGCAGGGTGCTCTTGCCGGAACCCGATGGCCCCATGATGGCGAGTGCCTCACTGCGTTTGAGCGAGAAGTTCACACCACGGAGGACAGAGAGCGGCCCCGTCCGGGTCGGGTAATCCTTGGAGACATTGGAAACGGTGAGGGCCATGAGGTCAGTCGGATAAGGTGAGGGTGGTCGTGGTCCGTGTGTCCCGGCTGCCGAAGCGGCACCAGGAAACGCACATCTTCTCCTACGTAAAGTAAACGCGGGACATCAAACCGGCAAATAGCCTGAGGGGAGTGAACCGACAGGGAGCGACTCTGCACGTCGCGAGAGGGGAATCTCGGTGCCTGAAAAAAGCAGTATCGGGCTTTGCAGTTTTTTGGGTCTCCGGGGCGACTTAAAGATTTTTGCAACTGGCTGAAGAATTTTAACCTTTCACGGTGGTGGCGTGCCCTCCGGAGCGCAGAGGCGACATTTAATCTAATCTGAGTCTGATCTACCGAAAACGCCACGTTTATCGCGACAGGGAGTTGCAAAAAAACTTGTCCGCCTGAGAGACTTGGACGAGAATTATTTTGCCTGTCTCGGTTCACGTCACACTGGCAACTGGCATCGTACATCCATTCCCAATTTTCAAAAGAACAAACTAATTTCCAAACTCAATTTACCTGTTGACACCGCTGGTGCAACTTTGGAGAACTAACGTGCGCAAAAAGGCAAGTAACCGGAGTATGCCGATGTTTAAGTCGATCCGGTTGAGGAATTTCAAGGGATATAAGGATAGCAGAGAAATTCCGCTGGGACCGCTGACCGTTCTTATTGGCAAAAACAATGCCGGTAAGTCCACGATCATCCACGCACTTCTTCTTTTGAAGCAAACACTTGACGATGCTTCCAATGCGGCTCTGGTTACTTCGGGGCCACTTGTTGAACTCAACGGTTTTTATGACATTCTGCACCGAAAGCAATCTGCTAGTCACGATCCCAGTGGACATATAGGAATTGAAGTAAAGCTCACGCCTCCAGAAATCGTAGGTGGAGAATTCGGTAAGAGAATAACCAAAGAGGGAGAGAAGGGTGAATTAGATTCCCATTATA
>DASZJS010000783.1:0-3767 GCA_035947935.1 Gemmata sp.
TCCTGTTCCTCGATCTTGCAGATGATGATGGCCCGACTGCGACCCAGGCAGCGATCGAGCGGTTGAAACTGGCTCGCCGGGAATTGATGCCGCCAGGAAGCCCGACGCCAGATGATCCGGCTGTGTATGCTTTGCCGACAATCCTCGTTGCGAACAAGTGCGATGATGAAGCAGCGGAACTTCGTTTGGAACTGGCCCGGGAGGCAATGGGGTCGCCTCTCCCACTTCGCATCATCTCCGCAGAGCGCGGTGATGGAGTTGGTGAGCTTCGCAAGGCGATTTACGAAGCTCTGGGGGTCATGCGCATCTATACCAAGCAACCCGGGAAACCGCCAGACATGACGAGCCCGTTCACGCCGCTGATCGGAAGTAGCGTGGCAGAACTGGCGGGCAAAGTCCATCGGGATCTGGAGGATGCAGTGAAATCTGCGCGGGTGTGGGGAAGTGGGGCATTCGATGGGCAAACCGTTGGGCGCGAACACGTTCTCCACGATAAGGACGTGGTCGAGTTGCATACGTGATCCGGTTGATGGTTGATTAAGTGCTTGTTAAATACCAACCAGGGTAAGACAGGGAATCGACCTGTTGTTCTGTGGTTTCGTGTGCGAAGATACACTCGTTCCTCTCAGAAATGCACGCGAGTTAGCGTCGAAAGCAAGCATCGGCTTTCGCTCTGATTCCGAAACTACTGGTGGGGATTGGATCGAGTCCAGAAATTGGGATGATGTGGCTGTCAACATCGTCAGGCTTGGCAAAACGGATACTTGAAGTCTCACCCGCTCTCTGGAACAACGTCGTGAATCCCATCGCCACGCCAAATACGACGTTTCTCGTTCGACACGGAGTCATGCGATTCCTCGGGGAATTCACGCCCACTCAGGATGTCTTAACTCAACGAGGCGATACGGTTATCCTTCGCACGGAACGGGGAACGGAGGCCGGGGAGGTTCTTTGCCCCGCAACGCCGCAGGCGATTGCAGCGATTCCAGAACCCACTCGCGGAGACGTTCTCCGAGTCGCGACGCCTGAGGATCGAAAAAAGCTTCTTGAGATTCGGGAACTCCGCAACGCAGATTATGCCACCGGAACCCGACTCATTGACCAACATCACCTGCAAATGCAACTCGTGGATATCGAACGAATCTTCGGCGGCGAACGTCTGGTTTTCTACTTCCTCTCCGAGAGCAGGGTGGACTTCCGCGAGTTAGTCAAGAGCCTGGCCCGCGAGTTCCACACCAGAATCGAACTCCGGCAGATTGGAGTGAGGGACGAAGCCAAATTACTTGCAGATTATGGTGATTGCGGCAAACCCGTGTGCTGCAACACACACATGGTGGTGATGCCGCCGGTCAGTATGAGGATGGCGAAACTCCAGAAGTCCACGCTCGATCCATCCAAGATTTCAGGTCGCTGCGGTCGTCTGAAATGCTGTCTGCGATTCGAGCAGGATGCGTATGAGGAATTTCAGAAAGAATTGCCGCCCATTGGCTCGCGAGTGGTTACCAACAAGGGGCAGGGGAGAGTGTTGCACCACGAGATCCTCGCTCGCCGGTTGCTTGTGGAGTTCGAGGACGGTCGCCGCCTCCCCATACCACTCGCTGAGGTGCTGACCCGTCTATAACTATGATGGGGTGTTGGGGTGGTTTGCTTGACTCGCATTATGTGTAAAACGAACTCCACTCCCACCCGACGAACACCAGAAGCAGTATTCCGGAGTAACTGTGGATCCACGGATATTGGAACTTTGCCGCGAATCGCCACACTTTGCCTACGAAGCGTATGAGTTCGTCTGCGAAGCTGTGACATTTACGATGAAGCGACTCGGTCGCGGTAGTGTCGAGATAGTCCCGGCAACGCCCGATCAGCACGTCAGCGGTGCTGAATTGCTGCGTGGTGTTTGCGATCTCGCGATTCGCGAGTTCGGCATGATGGCACCGGTGGTGTTCAAACAGTGGGGGATCCGAACCACAGACGACATCGGTACGATGGTATTCAAGCTTATCAACGTGGAACTACTGAGTAGATCGGATCGCGATGCTCCCGAGGATTTTCACGAACTGTTCGACCTGCATCGAACTCTGGCGGAAAGCTTTGAGTTGATGCTCGATGGTGGTCAAGCGGCGAAGCGGAGCGAGAGATGAGTTCGCGTGCTCGCCAGATTGCCCTCGCGACGATCGCAGTCACAAAACGAAGCGCTGCGGCGGTCGGCCATACCGGCAGGCGAAGTGTTGTGGCGGTTGATCAAACCGGCAGGCGGAGCGTTGTGGGGGTGGTCAACCAGCGAAATTCACGGCAATTGTGGTTGCAAAATGGGTGAGAAAACTCCTTACGGCTGGAGTATCCTTCGGCCGGCTTCTGGGGCTGTGTATTGTGGCCGGCATGATCAGTAAACGAATGCGGTTATTTGCCGCGATTGTGTTGTTTGTTGGATGGATGAGCTTCCTCGGGTATGCCGCTCTCACCAAGAGCCGCAGCCCTGTTGTTTCGCACGTTCAGGCCGCCGCGGCCACGCTCGCGGTTGTAGCCGAAGTGGAGGCGAATCAGGACGGTAAGCCAGCGATGCGAGCGAAAGTTGTCGAATCGCTAACGCCAGGCGGACCGCAGCCTGGAACCGAGTTGCAGGTCTTGAATCTTCCAGACACTCGTGGTTTTGATGGAACGGGTCAGTACCTTCTTCTGCTGAAGCCCGATTCGTTTTTTGTGCAGAACATGGGAAATCCTCAAGACCCTTCGCCATTTGTTGTGGTTGGCCAGCAGCGTTCGCCCGGCAATGATTTGACGGGTGTTGGGAAGTCGGCAATTTATCGCTGGAACGACGATGTCCGAAAACAGTTCGACGTGCTTCACCGCTGAAGCGAGTAGAGTTTACGAGGTAATGCTTCGTAACCGTGAACCTTTCTCCTCGTTGTTGCATCCACTCAATAACACTGAACAATGCTGTGAGGATGGATTTTTGGATCAAACCGGAGGAAGGAATGGGGTTGTGTTGCGGGGTGGATAATTCAGCTTGAAGTGCTGGAACCTAACTCCTACTGTTAAATCCGGTACACACAGAAGGTGTCCCGCTCGTGTAGCTCAGTGGTAGAGCAGCGGTTTTGTAAAGCAGTTCAGAGCATTTGAGTAAAGCCCCGGAAAACGTAGCATTCCCCTTGTTTTGTAGGCGATAACTCACTTCTCACTAACCACTGAATAACCTGGAATTACCCCCAATAACAGGGCCTTGCGGGTGTAGTACACCCGTTGAAGTTTTCTCCGGAATTGTTTTCCCCGCTCGCCAGAACCCAGGGATGAGGGCAGCGGTGTTTCACACTGCGGGCCTGGAACGACAAAGCCCCCACCGATGGCAGGGGCAAGGTTCGCGTTATCGGTTGGGCTCAACTCTCGTTCTTCTTCTCCGGAACGATGACTGGGATCGATGCATGCTTGACCGGCCATTTCTTGGCCCGGTTCTCGGTGTCGATCATAACTGTGGCGCTTTGGCAGTTCGGATAATGGCAGTGCGCGAACTCGACTATCGCGGCCATGATGACCGACAACAGATTGGATTCCGCAGCTTCAGCCGTGAGAGTGGACTCGTCCATTACGCGGGTATACTCTTTGATGAGTTTCTTCCGCTCGGCCGACTTCATCTCGGCCACTCGCTTTGCCTTCGCGTCTGTCGTCTCGCGGATCTTCGCCAGTTCGCCGCGGATGGGTTTCTTGCGGGTCGCTGGCTTCGTGGTCGTCTTGCTCATCTGATGGTCTCCAGGTTGGGATTGTGGGTGAAG